>NZ_JBEFAK010000063.1:0-49236 GCF_040137845.1 Nonomuraea sp. B19D2
TACATTCCGAACCCGGAAGTTAAGCTTCCCTGCGCCGATGGTACTGCACTCGGGAGGGTGTGGGAGAGTAGGTCATCGCCGCACAATTCTTATGGAAGAGGGCCACCTTTCGGGGTGGCCCTCTTTTGCGTTGGCGGTCAGCCGCCCTTCGTGTTGACGTACGTGATGGCGTACTTGGCAGTGACCGAGGTCCACGGAACGATGACGACAGCGCCGTTCCGTTCGAAGACCTGGGCGTCCTGACCGTCCGTTCCGTACTTCTGCGGCAATGAGGCCAGCGCAGTGGCCTTGCCGGTGGTGACGGCGAGAGGCGTGTCAAGCGACCCCGTCACCGCGATCACCACCGGCCTGCCGCTGCATCTGACCTTCGCAACCAAGGGCGAGCTGGCCATCGACCTGTTCCGCTCGGCCGGGACTGGCTCCAAGGGCGAGCGCACCTACGCCTGGGCCTGGATCGCCACTGCCAGCCCCGCCCACTATCTGCTGGTGCGTAAGCACCGCACGACTGGTGAACTGGCCTTTCACTACTGCTTCGTGCCCGCCGGTCAGCCAGCCACCCTGGCTCGCCTGATCACCGCGGCCGGGCTGCGGTGGCCGGTGGAGGAAAGCTTCCAGGCCGGCAAGGACCTGTTCGGCCTGGACGAGTCACAGGTCCGCCTCCACCAGGCGCTGCTGCGGCACCTTGTGCTGGTCATGGCCGCCTTGGCCGTCTGCGCGGCCACCGCCGCCACGACCCGGCGCCGCACCGACACCCAGGCCACGCGCCCCACCCGTCCCGACGAAGCACCGCCCGAGGACCCTGGCCTGATCCCGCTGACGATCGCAGAGGTCAAGCGCCTGTTCAACGCCGTCACTGGCCACACACCGGCCCTGGAACACGTTGCTCACTGGTCAGCCTGGCGACGCCGTCATCAAGCACGCGCCCGCTGGTTCCATCGCCGCGCCCGCCTGGCCACCGCATATATCCAGCTCAGCTAACGAATGACGGCTGTCGCTGGGAGGGGCCCATCAGGGTGCCCTGACCTCCAGATCCCCGGAGTCGCTGGACAGCGCGATCGTGCGCTGGGCCGAGGGGACGCTCGCGGGCTTGATGTTCTTGTGGCCGGAGTCCGTCTTGGCCACGATGTTGTACGACCCCTGAGGCACCTGGATCACGGTCTTGCCCGAATCCGTGGTGGTCGTGACCTGGTCGGGCGGCCCGGCGAAGGCCAGATTCATATCGCCCGAGCCGGTCTTCGTGGCGATCTTCTCGCCTGTCAGCTCGGTGGCCTCGATTGCCCCGGAGTCGGTGGTGGCTTCCAACTCGCCCGACAGGTTCTTCAGCGTCAGGTTCCCCGAGTCGGAGCTCACCTTGACGCGGAGTCCCGTGGGCACCTCGACCTGGTAGTGCACGTCGCAGGACGCGCCCAAGGCGCCCCACCCCCAGGTGGTGGGACAGGTGAACGTCAGTCCCAGCGTGTCTCCTTGCACCTTGTGGCTGGTCTTCGGCTTGTTCTTGAGCCAGCTCAGCCGCTCCGCCACGCGGATGCTCCGACGATGGGACTCCACCACTTCGACGGTCCCGGCGTTGGCGGCTTCGACGTGCAGCGCCGCCACCTTGCCGGTGACGTCGTACGACACGGTGTCCTCCGCCAGCGGGCTGCTGGTGCCGCAGCCGGTCGACACCGCCACGAGCCCGAGAAGGCCCGCGATCATCATGGTGCTCTGCATCTTCGTCATGTTCATCTCTGAGAGATTCGGCCGTAGCGGTGTTCTCGAGGCCGGACGGATCAGACCCGGTTGCCCGTGAAGCCGGCGACCACCAGCGGCAGCGCCTTACGGACGGTCTGGTTATGATCCACGCTGCCCGCGTCGGTGAGGGTCTGCGTGGCGCCGTGGGAACGCAGTTGACGCTGGCAGTACAGCGCGTTGTCGTACGCGACGTCCGTGTCGCCCTTGGCGTGATGCAGGCGGACCGGAACGGCCGGCTTCCAGTTGCAGGTGGAGTCGAGCGCGGTCAGCAGTTCCTTCAGTTTGCCGGTCGGCTTACGGACCCTGTCCAGGAACTGTGCGGTGAACAACTTCTCGGACGTCGGCGGCAACGCTTGGGCGATCTCCGCGGCCTGGTGGTTGCCGTCGAAGAGCTTCTCCACCTGCTCGTCGTACGGGGCGCGGAAGGCCTCGCTCGGCGTGCGGTAGATGTCGGTATAGCGGTCCGCCGAGATCACGAAGTAGGCGAGGTAGAGCGAGGCCATCCGGATCTTGTCGTCCGCGGCGGCGGCCTCGAAAGAGCTCAGGTCGAACGGGCCGGCGATCGGGGCGAGGCCGCCAAGCTGGAAGTACGGGTCATGCCCCTGTTGCAGGAAGCGCCCCACCATCATGGTCGCGGGACCGCCCTGTGAGAAGCCGCTGACCAGCACGCGCGAGTCGAGCCGCCGCTCGTGGTCCCTGGTGAAGGCGCGGGTCGCGCGCAGGGCGTCCACTGGGGCGGAGACCGTGGTCCGCGGGTCTCCGTAGGTGTGGTGGCCGGGCCCCGTGCCCAGGCCGAGATAGTCAGGGGCGGACACCGCATGCCCGGCCCCCGCGAACAGCAGCGCCGCGGCGCGGTCGGTGGATTTCTCGTTCACCGAGGCCACATCACCCCGGTAGACGGTGGTGCCGTGCAACCAGGAGACGACCCGCAGGTCGCGCCGGCCGTTGTCAGGCAGGGCGACCAACTGGCTGGCGGTGGTGGACCGGCCCTTGGCGTCAACGGTGCGATAGACCACGCGATAGGCGCTGACCCCGTATTTCACCTGCGCCGCATCGATGCCGGCCGCTTTGAGCCGCTCGGCGATCTGGCCCTTGTCCAGCTTCTCCACGAGAGTCGAGGACACCACGGCGCCGGGTGCCACGGTTTGTGTTACTGAGGCTTCGGCGGGGAACGTGGTGGCAAGGCAGCCCAGGGCGAGCCCGGCGGTCACTATGGCGCGAGAAAAGGTCATGCCGAAACCCTAGATACAGCCGCAAAGGGCGGCATTGCTGGCGGCACCCTGGTTCTTGGTAGTGCCAGCCTTACCCCTGCGCCGCCGTGGAGCGTGAACGGCGTCTTCGTCCCGCCCGGACCGCACCTGCCGGCATCAAGCACGCGCCCGCTGGTTCCACCAACGCACCCGCCTGGCCACCGCATATACCCAGCTCAGCTAACGAATGGCGGCTGCCGTACTAGGGCGATGACCAGGACGAGGGGCATCGCTCCCAAAGCGCAGCCAGAGCCCGGTCCTGCTTTTCCTGGGCGGTGGAGGGGGGAAGGGAGGCGCTCCCTGCCAAGGAGCGTTGTAGTGCTGATGGCCCGGCCCCGATGCCACTTGCGCCCCGATCGTGGAGGGATTTCACGAAAGAGGCAAGTCGTGCCAGTGGCACCGGAGTGATCGTCAGCGGCTGTCCAGGAGAGGCTCGATCCGGTAGGGGATCTGGGTGGACAGGGAGATGGTCGTGTCCGTGCGCTGCACCGCCGGTGACGCCAGGATGTGGGCGATGATCTCCTGGAGGTGGTCCGTCGTGCGCGCCACCACCCGGCACAGCAGGTCGTGCTGGCCGCTCGTACCGTGAACCTCCAGGATCTGTGGCACGGCCCGCAGCGCCTCCACGGCCTCCGCCAGCCGGCCCTGGGCGATCTGCAGCCATACGAACGCCAGGATGGGGTACCCGGCCCGGGCCGGTGACACGGTGGGGCCGAAGTCCTCGATCACGCCCCTGGCCGTCAGCTTCTCCACCCGAGCCTGTACGGTGCCGCGCGCCACGCCCAGCAGCCGGGCCAGCTCCGTCAGCCCGATGCGGGGATGGGCGCGCATGGTCACCAGCAACCTCGCATCAAGATCGTCCATGTGGCGCCCTCCCGGACTGTGCGATTCGACCAGAAATTACGGAATTTAGAGTGCGAAAGCAAGCGTATCGCTCAGCTGAGCTGGTCGCTCTTGCCAGGAAAATCAGGACTTGCTGTCATTTGGGCATGTTTGAGGAAGCGCAGTACTTCGCCCCCGTCGCGGCTCAGGAGGACGGGTCGGTGGTGGTCGAGCTGTCCGCGTCTCATCCGGGGTTCGCGGACCCGGTGTATCGGGCGCGGCGGAACGCGATCGCCGGGCTGGCCGTCAACCACCGGCCCGGCGCGCCCATCCCGGCCGCCGAGTACACCGAGCAGGAGCACGAGGTCTGGGCCCTGGTCACCAGGGAACTGGCGGTGAAGCACGCCAAGTACGCCACCGCCGAATACCTGGACGGCGCGGACCGGCTGGGGCTGCCGCGGGAGCGGATCCCGCAGCTCGAGGAGGTCTCGCGGCTGCTGGAGCCGTTGACCGGATTCCGCTACTTGCCTGCCGCGGGGCTGGTGCCGCTGCGGGACTTCTACGGCGTGCTGGCCGACGGGTACTTCCACTCGACGCAGTACATCCGGCACCACTCCGTGCCCTTCTACACGCCGGAGCCTGACGTCATCCACGAGGTGATCGGGCACGCCAACGCGCTGGCCGCCTCCCGGTACGCCACCCTCTACCGCCTGGCGGGCCAGGCGGCGCGCCGGGTCCAGTCCGATGAGGCGCTGGAGTTCGTGTCGAAGGTGTTCTGGTTCACGCTGGAGTTCGGGGTCATGCGGGAGGCGGGCGAGCTCAAGGCGTACGGGGCGGGCATCCTGTCGTCGTACGGGGAGATCGAGGAGTTCCGCGGCATGGACATCCGGCCGCTGGACCTGTCCGCGATGGGCACGACGCACTACGACATCACGAAATATCAGGACGTACTGTTTCAGGCCGAGTCCCTTCAGCACCTGGAGGACGTCGTGGGGGACTTCTGGGACACGTGTGACGACGACTCGATCGCGAAACTCATCGCCGCCGCCGTCTAGCGGCCTGTCGCAATTTTTCGTGATAATGCGTCAATGGTGGCGAGCCGCGGACAGGCGATACCACGAGCGGTCATCGCGCTTGCCCTGCTCGCCGCCCTCGTGCCGGCGTCGGCCCCGCGATTACCGGCCCCCGCGCCAGCACCCGTCGCGCGGCAGGCCCCCGTGCTCCTGGAGATCCGCGAGGAGGCCACAGGAGCACGGCTGGAGCAGGTCTCGGCCGAGGAGACCCTGACGCCGGTCCCGGCCAAGCGGATCGGCAAGCGGCTCGACGCCTACCTCGCGGGCCGGTCCGGGCAGGCCACCGCCATGGTCAAGGACCTGGCGACCGGGCGTGTCTACCGCTATCGCCCGGGGGAGCGGCTGATCACCGCGAGCACCGCCAAGCTGCAGATCCTCATGGCGCTGCTGCTGAAGACACCGTGGAAGAAGCTGCCGCAGGCGGTCCGGCACGACGCCGAGACGATGATCCGCTACAGCGACAACCACGCCGCCGACCGCCTCTGGCTGCGCATCGGCGGCGCGCCCGGCTTCACGAAGGCAGGCAGGAAGCTCGGGCTCAAACACACGCAGGGAGTCCCGGGCAACTGCGTCGACCTGTATTGCTGGGGAATCACCAGAACGTCAGTGGACGACCAGATCCGCCTCATACAGGCCCTGGTGTCCCCCAAGAGCCCGCTCAAGGCCAAGGACCGCGACCGGGTACTCGACCTCATGGGCCGGGTCGTCGACGGCCAGAACTGGGGAATCAGCGCCGCCGCGTGCGAGGGCGACCGCGTGGCGCTGAAGAACGGCTGGCTCAAGCACGTCTCGAACAAGCTCTGGGCCACGATCAGCGTGGGCCTGCTCAGACGCGACGGCCACGACTACGCCATTGCCGTACTCACCGAGGGAAACCCTCAGGTGGGGTACGGCATAGCGACCGTCGAAGGCGTGGCGAAGAGGATCATGCAGGGATTTCGGAAGTGCCCGGCGTGACCAGGCGGTAGCCGACGCCCCGCACGGTCTGGATGAGCCGGTCGTCCTCGTCGCCCAGCCGGGCACGCAGGCGCTTGACGTGCACCGCGATCGTGTTGGTCGAGGTGGTCGCCGCGGCGTGCCACACATGACGCATGATCTGCTCGCGGGTGACCGTGCGGTCCGCGTTGCGCATCAGGTAATGCAGCAGCTCGAACTCCCGCAGCGGCAGGTGCACGGCCCGCCCGCCCACGCGTACCTGGTAGGCCTGTACGTCCAGCTCGACCTCGCCCACGGCCAGCACCTGGCGCGACCCGGGCGAGGCCGCCTGGATGAACGGCAGCAGCTCCGTCACCCGGTAGGGCCTGGCCACGCAGGCGGCCGCGCCGGCCGCGAGCGCGCGTACCGCCTGCTCGGCGTGCCCCTCACCGACGCCGAGCAGCACAGGCACGGCACGCGCGAGGCGCACCGCGCGCACGAACTCCACCGCGTCGATGACCGTCAGCGTGGCCGAGACCAGCACCACGTCCGGCTGCAGGGCGCCCGCCTGGAGGAGGCCCTGAGCCCCGTCGGGCGCGCCCGTGACGGCCACGCCCTCGCTTTCGAGCGCCGTGGCGAGGTCCTCCACGACGGCGTCGTCAGGGTCGGCGATGAGCAGTACGGGCTTGGTCCGAGCTTCCCCGTTCACCGTGGCTGCCGCCTGCTGTTGGGTCATCAGCCGAAGCGCCCAGTGATGTAGTCCTCCGTGGCCTTCTGAGATGGATTGGTGAACATGCGGGACGTCTCGTCCATCTCGATCACCTTGCCGGGCTTGCCCTGCTCGGCGAGGTTGAAGAACGCCGTCCTGTCGCTGACCCGGGCGGCCTGCTGCATGTTGTGGGTGACGATGACGATCGTGTACTCGTCCTTGAGCTTGGCCATCAGGTCCTCGATGGCCAGCGTGGAGATCGGGTCGAGCGCCGAGCAAGGCTCGTCCATCAGCAGGACCTGCGGCTTGACCGCGATGGCCCGGGCGATGCAGAGCCGCTGCTGCTGACCGCCCGACAGGCCGGCGCCCGGCTTGTTGAGGCGGTCCTTGACCTCGTTCCAGAGGTTGGCGCCCTTGAGTGAATCCTCCACGATGCCGTCGAGCTCCGACCTGCTGACCCGGCCGTTGAGCCGGAGCCCGGCGGCCACGTTCTCGTAGATCGACATCGTCGGGAACGGGTTGGGGCGCTGGAAGACCATGCCGATCATCCGGCGCACTGACACGGGCGCGACGGTGGCGGCGTACAGGTCCTCGCCGTCGAGCAGGACCTTGCCCTCGACGCGGGCGCCGGGGATCACCTCGTGCATGCGGTTGAGCGTGCGGAGGAACGTGGACTTGCCGCATCCGGACGGGCCGATGAACGCGGTGATCGAACGGGGCTCGATGGTCATCGACACGTCCTCGATCGCCTTGTGCGACCCGTAGTACGCGTCGAGACCTGAGACCTGGATCTGCTTGGACATTGCGGCGGTAACCCCCTATCGGCCCCTGGCGGGCGCGCGCCACCAGGCGATCAGGCGCGCCACCAGGTTGAGCAGCATGACGATCAGGATGAGCGTGAGGGCGCCGGTCCACGCCCGGTCGATGGCGGTGTCGTTGGGGCGGCCCGCCTGGTCGAAGACGAAGAGCGGCAGGCCCATCTGCGGTCCGGTGAACGGATCGTTGTTGATGGAGTTGGTGAAGAACACCGTCATCAGCAGTGGCGCGGTCTCGCCGGCGACCCTGGCCACGGCCAGCATGGCGCCGGTGACGATGCCGGTGAACGCCGTCGGCAGCACGACCTTCATGATCGTGCGCCATTTGGCCACGCCCAGCGCGTACGAGGCCTCGCGTAGGTCGTTGGGCACCAGCCGGAGCATTTCCTCGGAGGATCTGACCACCGTCGGCATCATCAGGATCGACAGTGCGAGCGCGCCCGCCCAGCCGGAGAACTGGAAGCCGAGGAAGAGGATCCAGAACGCGAAGATGAACAGGCCGGCGACGATCGAGGGGACGCCGGTCATGACGTCCACGAAGAAGCTGATCGAGCGGCTGAGCCGGCCGCCGTTGCCGTACTCGACCAGGTAGATCGCGGTGAACAGGCCGATCGGCACCGAGATGAGCGAGGCGAGCAGGACCTGCTCGAGCGTCCCGACGATGGCGTGGTACGCGCCGCCGCCCGCGTCGCGGGCGCCGATGCCGCGCATCGAGTGGGTGAGGAACTCGAGGTCGAAGCGGGCCAGGCCGTTGGAGATGACCAGCCAGAGCACCGAGACGAGTGGCACCACGGCCAGCGCGAACGCCAGGTAGACCAGCCCCTGGACGAACTTGTCCTTGACCCGGCGGCCGGTCGAGATGTGCTGGATTCCCGTCATGCGCCGGCCCTCGCGTACTCCTTGCGGCGGTTGATGATCAGGCGTGCACCCATGTTGACCAGCAGCGTGATGGCGAACAGCACCAGGCCGGAGGCGATCAGCGCGCCGCGGCCGATCTGGGTGGCCTCGGCGAAGCCGTTGGCGATGTTCGCGGCGATGCTGTTGGCGTGGGGCGTGAGGATCTCGAAGGTGATGTCGAAGGTGGCGGGGAAGATCAGCGCGACCGCGATGGTCTCGCCCATGGCCCGGCCGAGGCCGAGCATGGCGGCGCTGATCACGCCGGGACGGCCGAACGGCAGCACGGCCATCCTGATCATCTCCCAGCGGGTGGCGCCGAGCGCGAGCGCCGCCTCCTCGTTCATCTTCGGCGCCTGGAGGAACACCTCGCGCGAGATGGCCGCGATGATCGGGAGGATCATGATCGCCAGCACGATCGAGCCCGCGAGCATGGTCTTGCCGCCGATGGCGCCCTCGCCGGCGAACAGCGGGAACCAGCCGAGGGTCTCGTTCAGCCACTTCGACGGCTCGCGCAGCAGCGGCACCAGGAACGCCACGCCCCACAGGCCGTAGACCACGCTGGGCACGGCGGCGAGCAGGTCGACCAGGTAGCCGAGCGGCGCCGCCAGGCGGCGGGGCGCGTAGTGCGAGATGAACAACGCCACCCCGACCGCAATCGGGGTGGCGATGACCAGAGCGAGCGCGGAGCTGAGCACGGTGCCGAAGGCCAGGGCGGCGATGCCGAACACCTTCTGGCCGTTGGGATCCCAGGTCAGCTCGGAAAAGAAGGAGCCGTTGTTCGCCTGCAGGGCGGGGATGGCCTCGCTGATGAGGAACACGGCGATCGCCGCCATGATCGCCAGGAGGATGACACCCGCTGCGGTGGAGACGAAGCGGAAGGGGCCTTCACCATGGCTGCGCCGCGAGGCGGACCGGCTCATGGCCGGCCCGCCGTCACGGGTCTTCAGATTTGTGGTCATCTGCAATCAGGAGATCGCCTCGACAGCGGACCGGACCTTGGTGAGCAGCGTTCCCGCCAGCGGGGCGTAGCCCAGCTCCTTCAGCGCCGCCTGGCCCTCGTCGCTGGCGGTGTAGGTGAGGAAGGACTTGACCACCTTCGACTCCTCGGCCGCGAGGCCCTTCTCGCAGGTGATCTCGTACGTCACCAGCACGATCGGGTAGGCGCCTGGGGTCTTCGTGGCGTAGTCGATCGACAGGGCGAGGTCGTTGCCGGTGCCCTTGATCTCGGCGGTCTCGACGGTCTTGGCCGCGCTCTCGGGGGTCAGCTCGACGAACTCGTTGGCGCCGTTGGCGACCTTGGCCTTCTGCAGCTGGGAGTTCTCGGCGTACGAGAGCTCGACGTAGCTGATCGCGCCCTCGGTGTCCTTCACGGAGGAGGAGATGCCGTCAGAACCCTTGGAGCCCTGGCCCTTGGCCTCGGCGGGCCACGCCTTGGCGGGCTCGTACGGCCAGCCGCCGGTCGCCTTGAGGAACTTCGTGAAGTTGTCGCTGGTGCCCGACTCGTCCGAACGGTGGAAGGCCTGGATCGGGGTGGCCGGCAGCTTGGCGTTGGGGTTCTCGGCCTTGATGGCGGCGTCGTCCCACTTGGTGATCTTGCTGTTGAAGATGCCGGCGAGCGTCTTGGGCGACAGCTGGAGGCCGTCCACGCCGGGCAGGTTGTAGACCACCGCGACGGGGCCGGTCACCATCGGGATGTTGATGGCCTTGCCGGTCTTGCAGCGGGCGTCGGCCTGCGGGGCCTCGTCCTCCTTCAGCGCCGAGTCGGAGCCGGCGAAGGCGACCGTGCCCTGGATGAACGACTGCACGCCCGCGCCGGAGCCGCTGGGCTGGTAGTTGATGGTCACGCCCGGGTTCGTGGCCGTGAAGTTCTTCGTCCACTCGGTGATCGCGTTGGCCTGGGCCGAGGAGCCCGCGGACTGAATCGTGCCGCTCAGACCATTGTCGTTGCCCGCGGCGGGCGCGCTGGCAGACGTGGTGCCACCGCCGGGGGTGTTGTTGTCTGTGCCGCACGCAGCGAGGGAGAGCGCGCCGACGACGGCGACGGCGGCGAGCCGGCCTGCATACTTCACGGTTGGGTTTCCTCCCACTTGGTCCTTAGTCGCCATGAAGCTATGCAGCGAAGGTGACTTGAACCCCCTGACAAGGGTGAACGTTCGGTGAACGCGCCCGGTCGGCCCCATGATGGGGGTTATGACTTATCGCGTATGCCTGGTGTGCATGGGAAACATCTGCCGGTCCCCCATGGCGGAGGTGGTGCTGCGCCAGACGCTCGTCGACCGCGGGCTGGGCGACCGCGTCACCGTCGAGAGCGCGGGGACCGGCGGCTGGCACGCCGGTGACCCCATGGATGAACGGGCGCTGACCATCCTCGAGCAGCACGGTTACGACGGCTCGGCGCACCGGGCGAGGCAGTTCACCCGGGACTGGTTCGACCGCTACGACCTGGTGCTGGCCATGGACCGGGACAACCTCGCCAATCTACGACGGATCGCGCCCGATTGGGGGGAGGTGCGGCTGTTCCGCTCGTTCGATCCCGCCGCCGAGGAAGGGGCCGAGGTGCCCGATCCGTACTACGGGGGCCGCGAGGGGTTCGAGGAGGTGCTCGCGCTGGTCGAGTCCGCCTCCGAGGGCGTGGCCAAGCACATCGCCGATGAGATCGACTGAGAGCCTCGGCTCGTCCCACGGCTGGCGGCGGCTGCGGGGCGTGCTGGACGACGGGCGTGAGGTGTTCGCGAAGACAGCGTCAGTCATTGGGGCCGCCTCCGAGGTGTTCGCCTCAGAGGCCGCCGGGCTGCGCTGGCTGGGCGAGGCCATCGCGGTGCCCGAGGTGGTCGAGGTCGGTCCCGATCGGCTCGTGTTGTCCTGGGTACGGGAGGAGGCGCCCAGCGCGGCGGCGGCCGAGCGGTTCGGGCGTTCGCTGGCCCGGCTGCATCGGGCCGGGGCCGCGGACTTCGGCGCGCCGTGGCCGGGGTTCATCGCCGAGCTGCCGATGGGCAATTCGCCCGCCCCCGACTGGCCCTCCTTCTACGCCTCCCAGCGGGTGCTGCCCTTCGCGCGGCAGGCCCGGCTGCCCTCGTCCGACGTGGCGCTCATCGAGCGGGCCGTGGAGCGGTTCGCCGCGGTGGCCGGGCCGCCCGAGCCGCCCGCCCGGATCCACGGGGATCTGTGGAGCGGGAACGTGTTGTGGTCCGGCGGGTCGGCGGTGCTGATCGATCCCGCGGCCCATGGCGGGCATCGGGAGACCGACCTGGCCATGCTCGCGCTTTTCGGGCTGCCGTACCTCGATCGGGTGCTGGGGGCGTACCACGAGGAGTTTCCGCTGGCTGAGGGGTGGCGGGAGCGGGTGCCGCTGCATCAGCTGCATCCGCTGCTCGTCCACGTGGTGCTGTTCGGCGGGTCCTACCGTGACGGGTTGATGAACGCGGTCCGGCGGGTGCTGGCGCTCTAGCCTCCGCGGTTTATGAATGCCGGGCTCATGAACGCCGGGTGAATGTGGTGCCGTTGAGGCGGTCGATCACCTCGTCGTGCAGGATCCCGTTGGTGCAGACCAGGCTGCCGCCCTCCAGCCCGCGCACCCCGGCGACGTCGGTCCAGCGGCCCCCGGCCTCCTCGACGATCACCGTGAGGGCCGCCATGTCCCACGGCGACAGCTCGGGCTCGGCCGACAGGTCCACCGATCCCTCGGCGACCATCATGTGCGACCAGAAGTCGCCGTACGCCCTGGTGCGCCAGCAGGTCCGGCCGAGGTCGAGGAAGTTGTCGAGCCTGCCCGTCTTCTCCCAGCCGCCGAAGCTGGAGTACGAGAACGACGCGTCCTCCAGGCTGGACACGGAGGAGACCTGCATCCTGGACGCCTTGGTCAGGCTCTTGCCGGTCCACGCGCCGTTCTCGGTGGCCGCCCACCATCTCCGGCCGAGCGCCGGGGCCGACACCAGGCCGACGACGACCTTGCCGTACTCCATGAGCGCGATCAGGGTCGCCCACACCGGGACGCCGCGCACGTAGTTCTTCGTGCCGTCGATCGGGTCGATGATCCAGGAACGGGCACCCCAGCCGGTCTTCCCGAACTCCTCGCCCACGACCGCGTCACGCGGCCTGGCACGGCGCAGCGTGCCCCGGATGGTCTCCTCCACGGCACGGTCGGCGTCGCTGACCGGCGTCAGATCGGGCTTGGTGTCGACCTTGAGATCGACCGCCTTGAACCGCCGCATGGTCAGGTCATCGGCGGCGTCCGCCATGACATGCGCGAGGCGAAGATCATCGTTATAACCCTGCACGGTCGCCAACGCTACCGGAATTGTCCTCACTGCTCCGGCTTCAGGCCCGGGGTAAAGCGGACTTTTCCGTGAGACTGGGCAAGAACTGCTGTTTCGCCGTCAAGGTAAAAGGGCGTTCAGACAGCTCAGATCGGTTGATTCCCCTGTTTGACGCGCCGGGTACCGACAGAGAATGAGGACCACCCTTTGGTAGGGAAAGTTGTGATTCCCGCCGGAGGGCGGTACTTCGGGAAACCCACCCGGATCAGGGGGCGTCCTCGAGGGTGCCTTCGCGGCTGGAGAGAAGGCGGCGCAGGGACTCGAGGCGGGTGGGATCGGCGTTGCCCGCGGCGACCCAGGCGTCCAGGGCGCAGTCGGGGCCCTGGTGGGTGCAGCCCTTGGGACAGTCGACCGTGCCCTCCACGAGATCGGGGAACGCGGCCAGGACCGTTTCCATGTGTACGTGGGCCAGGCCGAAGCTGCGGACGCCCGGTGTGTCGATGATCCAGCCGCCCTCCGGCAGCTCCAGGGCGACGGCCGAGGTGGAGGTGTGGCGGCCGCGGCCCGTCACGGCGTTGACCTGGGCCACGGCCCGATTGGCGGCCGGCACCAGGGCGTTGACGAGCGTGGACTTGCCGACGCCCGAGTGGCCGACCAGGACGCTGACGCGGCCTGCCAGATGGTCGCGGAGCTCCTCCAGGGGGCCGCCCTTGTGCACGACGACGTGCTGGACGCCCAGGGGGTTGTAGAGGGCCACCAGCTCGTCGGGCGGTGCGAGGTCGGACTTGGTGAGGCAGAGCAGGGTGTCGATCTCGGCGTCGAAGGCCGCCACCAGTATGCGGTCGATCATGCGGGGCCGGGGCGGCGGGTCTGCCAGGGCGGTCACGATGACGAGCTGGTCGGCGTTGGCCACGACCGGGCGCTCGATGCCGTCGGTGTCGTCCGTGTCGTCGGCCGAGCGGCGGAGCATCGACGTGCGCGGCTCCACGCGTACGACCCTGGCCAGGGTGTCGGGGCGGCCGGAGACGTCGCCGACCAGGGCCACCCGGTCGCCCACGACGATGCCCTTGCGGCCCAGCTCGCGGGCCTTCATGGCCACCACGAGGCGTCTTTGCGGCGGCTTGCGCTTCTGCGCGGACCCCTTCGGGCGTTCCGGCTCGACCAGCGTCGTGTATCGGCCGCGGTCGACGGCCACCACGAAGCCTTCGACGGCGTCCTCGTGCGCAGGACGGATCCGGGTCCGTGGCCTGGAACCTCTGCCCGGCCGGACCCGTACGTCGTCCTCGTCGTACTCCCGCTTCCTCAGCGGTCTGCTCCCATGCGTTGTCTCACTTTCCCTCGTCGCGGGCATGCGGGGACGCGTCGTGCCGGTGGACCTCGCCAGATGGGCGGCCGATCCTCACATGCCGCCCTTTTCCCGACGTGCCCGGCGTTTCCATCGCGAAACCCGCAGCTGCGGGGCAGCGCGCCCGGGTCACCGTGCCTCCAGCATGCCGGCCCACATCTGGACGAACTCGGGAAGGGTCTTGGCCGTCGTCGCGATGTTCTCCACCTCCACGCCGGGCACCCTGAGGCCGATCACGGCCCCGGCCGTGGCCATGCGGTGGTCGTCGTAGCTGTGGAAGGTGCCGCCGTGCAGCGGGCGGGGACGGATGATCAGGCCGTCCTCGGTCTCCTCCGCGTCACCGCCCAGGCGGTTGATCTCGGTGGCCAGCGCGGCCAGGCGGTCGGTCTCGTGGCCGCGCAGGTGGGCCACGCCCCGGATGCGGCTCGGCGTGGTCGCGAGCGCGGCGAGGGCCGCGATCGTCGGCGTCAGCTCGCCCACCTCGTGCAGGTCGGTGTCGAGGCCGGTGATCTCGCCTGTCGGCCGCCCCGTGACCACCAGGTCCGAGCCGTCCGGTGAGCGGGTGACCGCGCCACCCATCGCGGTGAGCAGGCCGCGCAGGGCGTCGCCCGGCTGCGTGGTGCTGGCCGGCCAGGCGGGGATGGTGACCGTGCCGCCCGTGACGAGGGCGGCGGCCAGGAACGGGGCCGCGTTGGACAGATCGGGCTCCACCGTCATGTCCCTGGCCGCGATCGGGCCGGGCTCGACCCGCCACACGTCGCGCTCGCCGTCGTCGACCGTGACGCCCACCGCCCTGAGCATCTCCACGGTCATCTCGATGTGCGGCTGCGAGGGCACGGGCGGGCCGACGTGGCGGATCGTGATGCCCTTCTGGAACCGCGCCGCCGTCAGCATCAGCCCGGACACGAACTGCGACGAGCCCGAGGCGTCCAGCGTGACCTCGCCGCCCGCCGGCGGCCCGCTGATCGTGAACGGGAGCGCGTCGTTGTCGACCCTCGCGCCCAGCGAGCGCAGGGCGTCGAGGATGGGGCCCATCGGGCGCTTGCGGGCGTGCGGGTCGCCGTCGAAGAAGACCGGGCCGTCGGCCAGGGCGGCCATCGGCGGGACGAACCGCATGACCGTGCCCGCCAGCCCGGCGTCGATGCTCGCGCCGCCCCGGATCGGGCCCGGCGTGACCCGCCAGTCGACCCCGGCGGCGCTCTCGCCGGCGGCCTCCAGGGTGGCGCCCAGGGCACGCAGGGCCGAGACCATCAGGTCCGCGTCGCGGCTGCGCAGCGCCCTGCGCACGACGCCTGGGCCGTCGGCGAGCGCGGCCAGGACGAGGGCGCGGTTGGTCACCGACTTGGAGCCGGGCAGCGAGACGGTGGCGGTCACCGGAGCGGTCGCCGTGGGTGCGGGCCAGTGCGGAGCGGGCATGGTCAAAGACTACCGGCCGTCACGGAGGCAAACATGCGAGCGAAAGCCGTACGTGGCAGTGTGGGGTTATGTGCGGTAGATACGCCTCGGCGCGCAAGAAGCACGAGCTGCTCGAGGAGTTCCAGGTCGAGCAGGACGGCGACCCCGACAAGGAGCTCGGCGCCGACTACAACGTCGCGCCGACCAAGAACGTCTACGCCGTGCTCAGCCGTGTCCCCCAGGAGGCAGAGCGGGCGGTACGGCAGCTCAGGATCGTGAAGTGGGGCCTGGTGCCCGCCTGGGCGAAGGATCCGTCGATCGGGTCCCGGCTGATCAACGCCAGGATCGAGACGGTGGCCCAGAAGCCGTCGTTCCGCCAGGCGTTCGCCAAGCGCAGGTGCCTGCTCCCGGCCGACGGCTATTTCGAGTGGATGCCCGTCGAAGGCGAAAAGAAGAAGAAGCAGCCGTACTTCATCCATCCTGAGGACGGCGGGGTGCTGGCCATGGCGGGCCTGTACGAGTTCTGGAAGGACCCGTCGCGTGCCGACGACGACCCGCTCAAGTGGCTGGTGACCTGCACCGTCATCACCACGGACGCGGAGGACGAGCTCGGCCGCATCCACGACAGGATGCCCATGATGATCGAGCGGGAGCGCTGGGCGGAGTGGCTCGACCCCAAGTTCACCGACGTCGGCCAGGCCACGCGGCTGCTGGTGCCAGCCGACCAGGGGCGGCTCACGGCGTACCCGGTCTCCACTGATGTCAACAACGTCAGAAACAACGGCCCGGATCTCATCAAACCACTACCGGAGGAGGAGGAAACTGCCCTTTTCTAAAGGTGTAAGAAGCCCTGTAAGTGGGCATCCGGTGAGGAAAGCGATGCATCCGTTCACTCGGTGTCACCGCCAAAAATGCCCCCTAATTGCACCGGGCGGGACAATCGGGGAGTCCTAGCCGCGGGTTGCCGTGAATCACCCGGAGGTGCGGATTCGTGGACGTCACGACCGCTCGTGAGCGGCTGGAAGACATGCTCGCGGAACTGGACCGGTCGATCGGGGTCCTCCAGGGCGACCCCGTCGCCGTACGCGAGCACTCGGCGGCCGACGCAGGCTCAGACCTGACCGACGCCGACCGTGCGCAGGCCATGCTGACCGTTGCCACCGCGCAGCGTCGCGCCGTGATCGAGGCGATCAAGCGCCTGGACGAAGGCGTGTACGGCCAGTGCGTCGACTGTGCCAAGCCCGTGCCGGAAGGGCGGCTGGAGGCCCGCCCGGAGGCCGCGCGCTGCGTGCAGTGTCAAGGTAAGCAGGAGCGGCGCCGCTGACTCCGCGGGCCGCCGGCCACGAAGAACGGCGGCCACGAAGAACGCGCGGTCACGGCACGGGAGCTCTGCAGGACGCGACTCAGGCGCTTCACGGCCCGGGCTCGGGTGCTCAGGCCGGGTGGGACGGGCTCTTGCGGCAGCTGGCCACCAGATGGATGCCGACCGTGTCGTCGTCGTCCGGATGGGCCTCCAGCTCCGTGCGTACCAGGTAGTTCAGTGCGCGCGCGTCGGACCCGAGCACGTGGTCCACCGTGGACGGCGACAGCACCGTGCGCGGCCGCATCCATTCGACCTCGAGCCCCGCGCCCACCAGCAGCTCGCGCAGCTGCCCGCTGCTGAAGCAGCGCGTGATGCTGCCGTCCGGCCACGGCACGAGCATGACCTCGCCGGTCTGCCGCAGATGTTGCCACTGCTCCTGCTCGGCCAGGATCGCCATGCCCAGCACCAGCGAGTCGACGCACACCAGCGCCCGACCGCCCGGCCGCAGCACCCTGGCCACGTCGTTCATCGCCGACTCCGCCATCAGCTCGATCGACAGCACGCGCTCCTCGGCGAGCACCGCGTCCACGCTCGCGTCGGGCAGGAACGCCAGATCGTCGGCGCGTACGTGACGAACCCGGTCGGCATCCCGCAGCCGGGACTGCGCATCGACGGTACGGCGGAAGTCGAGCACCTCGAGCACCTTGTGACCTGCCCTGGCCGCCTGGCCGGACCAGCGCCCCCGGCCGCCGGAGAGATCGAGGATGACGGAGGGTTCGCCGGGGAGCCATCGGTTGAGTTGTTCGGCGGCGACGGCGCGGTAGAAGGTCCAGTACGGCCCGAGCGTCCCTGAGCCGTTCAGTTCCTCGGCCGGAATGGGCAGCACACGCGACTCCTGGGTTCCGGGTAAAGGGCTACCAGCCGGTACGTATGGACGTTCCCCGCACCGGGTCCTTCGTACCTTCTATCTTGCGGGAACAGACAAGGGCGCGGGCGTGTTGCGACGAGCATGCTCGCTGTTGTTGATGGTCGCGATCGCTCCGGCAGTCGTCGGCTCGTACCTCGCTCACTCCCGCCGAGCTCCTTCGCTCGCATGGTCGAACCCCTCCCCGCTGGCCAGCGCGTCATCGGCCAGCGGGTATCCTCCCCTGAGTACGGTGTTCCGCAACAGCCGGCCACCGGTGATCTTAGGGGGGTGGGTCCGGTGCCCGCGACAGGCGCGGAGACGCTGGAGCAGCGAAGCGAGCGATTCGAGCGCGATGTCATGCCGTATCTCGAGCAGCTCTACTCCGCCGCGCTCCGGATGACCCGGAATCCCGCGGACGCGGAGGACCTGCTGCAGGAGACCTTCGCCAAGGCGTTCGCGTCGTTCCACCAGTTCCAGGAGGGCACGAACCTCAAGGCGTGGCTCTACCGGATCCTGACCAACACGTTCATCAACAGCTACCGCAAGAAGCAGCGTGAGCCCAAGCAGTCCGGCACGGAGGAGATCGAGGACTGGCAGCTCGCGCGGGCCGAGTCCCACACCTCGAGCGGCCTGAAGTCGGCGGAGGTCGAGGCGCTCGAGCACCTGCCCGACGGCGACATCAAGCAGGCGCTCGCGGCCCTGCCGGAGGAGTTCAGGATCGCGGTCTATCTGGCCGACGTCGAAGGCTTCCCCTACAAGGAGATCGCCGACATCATGGGCACTCCGATCGGCACTGTGATGTCGAGGCTGCACAGGGGACGCAGGCAGCTCCGGGGCCTCCTTGAGGACTATGCTCGCGAGCGTGGCCTGGTCCCGGCGGAGGGATCGAAATGAGCTGTGGCAACCCGCATGACACCGACTGTCGCGAGGTGCTCGACAAGGTCTACGCCTATCTTGACGGCGAGCTGACCGAGAGCGACATCGTGGACATCCGCGTGCATCTCGACGAATGCGGCCCGTGCCTGAAGGAATACGACCTGGACAAGGCGGTCAAGGCGCTCGTGCACAAGCACTGCGGCTGCGACCCGGTCCCCGCTGACCTGCGCTCCAAGGTCCTGGCCCGCATCGCACAGGTCAGGTCGGAGCTATCCGACTAAGATTCACACCATGCGTGTGCTGGTCACCGGAGGCGCCGGGTTCATCGGGTCCAATCTTGTCGATCGACTGCTCGCCGAGGGTCATGACGTCGACGTGGTCGACGACCTGTCCTCCGGGTCCAGGGACAATCTGGCCGCAGCCGCCGACAGTGATCGGTTCCGGCTGCATGTGCTCGACGTGCTCGACCCGGCGCTGACCGGTCTCGTGGCCGAGCTGCAGCCGGAGGTCGTCTGTCATCTGGCCGCGCAGATCAGCGTGCGCAAGAGCGTGGCCGACCCGAGGCGCGACGCCAGGGTCAACGTCGAGGGCACCGCCTCCGTGCTGGCCGCGGCCCACGAGGGACGCGCGCGCAAGGTGGTGTTCGCCTCCTCCGTGGCCGTCTACGGCAGGCCCGCCACCATCCCCGTGCCCGGCGACGCGCCCACCGACCCGCGCTCGCCGTACGCCGCGTCGAAGCTGGGCGGCGAGACCTACCTCGCCGCGTTCCGCGCGCTCTACGGCATCGAATACACCACGCTCGTGCTCTCCAACGTCTACGGCCCGCGCCAGTCGCCGGAGGGCGAGGCGGGCGTGGTCTCGATCTTCACCGACGCGCTGCTCAGCGGCACGCCCACGGTCGTCTACGGCGACGGCACCCAGACGCGCGACTACGTCTACGTCGACGACGTGGTCGACGGGTTCGTCACGGCGTGCGGGCAGCGGGGCGACGGTCAGAGGTTCAACCTCGGCACCGGCATCCAGACCACCGACCGCCGGCTCCACTCGCTGATCGCCGACGCGGCGGGCGCGCCGGACCACCCGGGGTTCGCGCCACCGCGCCCGGGCGACCTGCCCGCCATGGCGGTCGATCCGGTGCCCGCCCACGAGGGGCTCGGCTGGGAGCCACGTGTCGACCTTCCGACCGGGGTGAAGAAAACGGTCGAATGGGCGCGAAATCGTCGCCGCAAGTAGTTGCATGATTACGCTTTGCTTGCGATTTCCGACTCCGCCCTTGCGGTGACGTCCTCTTCTGTAGCGTGAACTCCAGAAGTCGACATGGAGGCATGTGGATGATGAAGGTTACGGTCGCCCGGCTGCTCACGGCCATCCTGTTGATCACTCCGGTGGTCATGCTGATCGGGGGAGCGGTTCCTCCCGGGGTGTCCTGGACCTGATCTCCGTAGGGGGCCGCAATGCGTGATCTGGCGTGGCCTGCAAGGGTCTATCTGGTTGCCGTGATCGGGGCGGCGGCTGCTCTCATCGTACGTAGCATGATCGTCTCCGGTCCCCCCGTGGCGCCGGAGGACCTGGACGTCCTGCTGGTGCTCGCCCTGCTGTTCCTGGTGTGCGAGTCGATGCCGACGCTGCTCAACGTGGAGCAGTTCGCGGTGTCGGTCAGCTTCTCCGCCTCGCTGGCGGCGGTGGTGTTGATCGGGCCGGAGGGCGCGGCGCTGGTCGGGCTGACCGCGGTGCTGAGCGTGCGTCCCGGGCTGCCGTTGATCAAGCGGCTGTTCAACGGCGCGCAGTTCGCCATCTGCGGCTACGTGGCCGGGCGGGTCTACGAGGCCCTCGACGGCCAGGTCGGCGTGCCCCAGGTCAACGCGTTCGACGAGCTCATCGGCCCCTACGCGGCGGCCACCGCCGTGTTCGTGCCGCTCAACATCGCGCTCACGCTCACCATCATCGGGCTGGCCACGCACGTGCGGGCCACCGAGGTGCCGATGCGCGGCATGGCCCAGTTCCTTCTGTCTTACCTGGGCTACGGCACGTTCGGGCTGCTGGTGGCCGGGCTCTGGGCCACCGTGCAGTCGATCTCGGCGGTGCTGGTGCTGCTGCCGCTGTTCGTGGCGCGATGGGCGTTCGGGCAGTATCACGCGCAGCAGCGCTCGTACGACGCCACCATCGCCGCGCTCTGCCAGGCCGTGGAGACCAAGGACTACTACACCCGGGGCCACTGCACGCGGGTCTCGCTCGCCTCGTCCATGATCGCTGAGGAGATCGGCATGGGCCCCGAGCGCGTGCGGGCCATCCGCTACGCGGGCATGCTGCACGACGTGGGCAAGCTCGGAGTGCCGACCAAGGTGCTGCAGAAGGACGGGCCGCTCACCGAGGAGGAGTTCGCCGCGATCCAGCTCCACCCCATGCGCGGCCTGGAGATCGTCCGCGGCATCGGTTTCCTCGACGAGGCGTACGCCGGGATCATGCACCACCACGAGCGCCACGACGGCACCGGCTACCCCATGGGCCTGGCCGGTGACGAGATCCCCGAGTTCGCCAAGGTCATCGCGGTGGCCGACGCGTTCGACTCGATGACCTCCGACCGCTCCTACCGCGGCGCCAGGCCCGTCACGGAGGCGCTCGACGAGCTGCGCAAGACCGCGGGCACCCACTTCGACCCGGTCATGGTCGCGGCCTTCATCCGCGCGCTCGACCGGGAGCCGTGGCAGCCGCCGCGCAAGGTCGAGGCGCCGCCGCCCGATGAGACCCCGATCAAGGACCACGACGACCCGACCATGCCCATCGAGGTCGTGACCGGGCAATGATCACTACGGAGCGCCCGAGGCGTACAGAACGCTCGCTGAACACGGTCCTGCGCCGGCTCGACTCGGGCCAGCTGCTGCTCATCTGCGCGGCGGGGCTGGTCGCGATCGCGGGCGTCGCCCACACCGCCGCCGTCGGGCTCGACCGCGCGGAGATCGCGCTCGGCTTCGGCGCGTTGATCGCGGTCGGCGAGTTGGCCAGGCTCACCATGCCGGGCAACAGGGAGGTCGCACCCATCGGCGCCGCCGCCGCCCTGGGCTACACACTGCTGCTCGACCTCAGCCAGCACCCGCTCCGCCACTCCGCCCTGCAGGTCGTGGCCGTGATCGCGGTCGGGATGCTGGCCGGGGCGCTCCCGCACCTGGCGGTCGGCCGCCCGCCCCGGCTGGACGCGATGGCGCGGCGGCTGCTCACCGGCGCGCTGCTGGCCTTCGCGTTCCGGCCGCTGGCCGACCCGCTCTACGAGCTGACCAAGCCGCCGACCAGCACCTGGTGGCCCGCGCTCGTGGTGATGGTGACGCTCATCGCGATCACCCTGCTGATCGACGTGCTGATCGCCGCGCTGCTCCGGGCCGAGCAGCTGCGCACGGCGTTCAGGGTGGCCGTGCGCGACGAGATCAACATGGCCTTCCCGCTGGGCGCGGCCGTGGCCTCGTCGGGCGTGCTGCTCGCACTGGCCACGCACAGCATGGACCTGGTCGCGCTGCTGGTGTTCGCCGCGCCGCTGCTGGTCACGCAGGTGGCCTTCAGGAAGTACGCCGGGATCCGCGCGACCTACCTGCAGACCGTACGCGCGCTGTCGCGGGTCACGGAGGTCGGCGGCTACGTCGAGCCCGGCCATTCGCGCAGGGTGAGCCGGCTGGCCGTGGCGATCGGCAGAGAGCTGGGCATGGCCGAGCCCGAGCTGCTGGAGCTGGAGTACGCCTCGCTGATGCACGACATCGGCCAGCTCTCGCTGCGCGACCCGATCCCCGGCGGCGCCACCGTGCTGACCGAGCCCGAGCAGGCGCGGCGCATCGCCGAGCTGGGCGCCGAGGTGATCAGGCAGACCGGCGTGCTCGACCGGGTGGCCGACGTGGTCAGGCGGCAGTGCGACCCGATCACCGACGACCCGCCGCTGTCGAGCCGCATCATCAAGGTCGCCAACGCCTACGACGACCTCGTGGGTCCCTCGACCGACCGCGACCGTGCCGGGGCCGCGCTGGAGCGCATCCGGTTGTCGTCCGGCAGCGCGTACGATCCCCATGCGATCGAGGCGCTCACCCGGGTGATCGACCGCGGCCGCGGCTAGCCGTACAACCGCTGCCCCGTTTTGGGCCGCTCACATTTGTGGGGTTCCTACAGATCATGCTCTTCGGATCGGTGGTTTAGGGGGAAAGGAGACGGGCCGGTCGCGGCCATAGGCTGATCGGCGTGCTTACTGAGACGCTCGGACCCGTTCTGATCGCCAACCGAGGGGAGATCGCGCGGCGGATCATCCGCACGGTCAAGCGGCTGGGGCTGCGCGCCATCGCCGTGCACTCGGAGGCCGACGGCGACCTGCCGTTCGTGCGAGAGGCCGACGAGGCCGTGCTGATCGGCCCGGCCAACCCCGCGCAGAGCTACCTCGACGCCGGCAAGGTGCTGGAGGCGGCCCGCGCGACCGGTGCCAAGGCGATTCACCCCGGTTACGGGTTCCTCGCGGAGAACTCCGCGTTCGCCAGGGCTGTGATCGACGCCGGGCTGGTGTGGATCGGGCCCGCGCCCGAGGCCATCGACAAGATGGGCGACAAGATCAACGCCAGGAACCTCATGGAGAGCGCCGGCGTGCCGGTCGCCGCGGGCACCCGCGAGCCGGTCACCGACCTGTCGCTGGCGCTCAAGGCCGCCGAGGCCATCGGCTACCCGGTCATGGTCAAGACCGCGGGCGGCGGCGGTGGCATCGGCATGAGCGTGGCCCACGACGACGAGGGCCTGGCCAAGGCGTTCGAGCAGGCCGCCAGGGCGGCGGCCAGGTTCGCGGGAGACGCGCTCGACGGGCCGGCCGTGCTGCTCGAGCGCTACATCGAGCGGGCCCGCCACGTCGAGGTGCAGATCCTCGGCCTGCCCGACGGCCGGGTCGTGGCACTGGGCGAGCGCGACTGCTCGGTGCAGCGCCGCCACCAGAAGGTCGTCGAGGAGTCGCCGTCCCCGGGCATCACCCCCGAGCTGCGTGAGCGCATTCTGGCCGCCGCCGCGCGGGCCGGCGAGGCCGTCGGCTATCTCGGCGCCGGTACGGTCGAGTGCCTGGTCGACGCCGACAAGCAGGACTTCGTGTTCCTGGAGATGAACACCAGGTTGCAGGTGGAGCACCCGGTCACCGAGCTCGTCACCGGGCTCGACCTGGTCGAGCTGCAGCTGCGCGTCGCCGCGGGGGAGAGCCCCGAGGTGCGGCCCGCGACCACCGGGCACGCGATCGAGTTCAGGGTCTACGCGGAGGACCCCAAGCGGTTCTTCCCCGGACCCGGCACGATCACGGCGTGGGAGGAGCCGGAGGGCGAGGGCGTACGCGTGGACTCCGGCTACACCGCGGGCAACACGGTCACCCCGTTCTACGACCCCCTGATGGCCAAGCTCTGCGTCCACGGCGAGACCCGCGCCGACGCGCTGGAGCGGGGCCGCAAGGCGGTGGACGCGTTCGTCGTCGAGGGCCCCAAGAACAACCTGCCGTTCTGTGCGGAGCTGCTGGAGAACGAGGAGTTCGTATCCGGTGACTACGACACGGGCCTGGTCGCGCGGATGCGGGCCTAATGTGAATAGAGTGATGAAAGAGGGGAGTCCTGGTGGCTGAGGTACGCGCTGAGATGGTGGCGAACGTCTGGAAGGTCGTCGTCAGTGAGGGTGACACCGTCTCCGACGGCGACACGCTGGTCATCCTGGAGTCGATGAAGATGGAGATCCCCGTGATCGCCGAGGACGACGGCGTGGTGGCCCAGATCAAGGTGGCCGAGGGCGATGTCATCCAGGAAGGCGACCTGATCGCCGTCATCGAGTAGCGGTAGCCCTCGCCATGAACCTGGCGCGGTCGACCACGACGCGTTCGATGGTGCCCCTGCCCACGACAGTGTGCTTGTCGTGGGCTTCGAAGGCGAAGACCAGCCGGCGCCCGTCGACCTCGGTGAGCTCGACGCCGATCTGCACATGCGTGCCCAGCGGGCTGGCGGCCAGGTGCTCGAGCTCGACCCGGGTGCCGACCGACGTCTCGTCCGGCGCGAGGTGCTTGTCCACGGCCCGTACGGTCGCCGCCTCGGCCAGCGCGAGCAGCCGGGGCGTGGCGAGCACGGGCACGTCACCGCTGCCGATCTTCTTGGCGGTGTCCTCCATCTCGACCATGATGAGCAGCTGGGCGCGGAGACCAGGAGCGAGCGTCATACGGACAGCCTATGGCGAGCCGTGTTCAGCGGCTCGCCACAGGTTGCGGGGTCTGCACCTATGGTGAGCCCCGTTCAGCGGCTCGCCACTAATGGGACGGCTGACTTCCCGGAAACGCGGACAAGTACTGTGATAAGGCCCCAGGATAGGGTTTGTACGGCTTAAGAACATTTGAGTGGCATGTGGGACAGGTGAGTCGTACACTCTCTGAGTTCCGTGACCACTGTGTTACCTGACCGCGACAAAAGTTCGCTTTGTTGGAGAGCCGCGGGGTGCGAGAGGTAATAGGTGTAGGGGGGTAGCGGGGGAGACATGGTGGCCCAAGGGACGACGCTGGCGGAGCGGTATCGGCTGGATACCCGCATCGGCGCCGGTGGCATGGGCGAGGTGTGGCGGGGCGAGGACATCGTCCTTGCGCGCACCGTCGCTGTCAAGGTGCTGCTTCCCGGCCGTACGCAGGACCCCGGGTTCGTCGCTCGCTTTCAGGGGGAAGCGCGGGCGATGGCCACGATCAACCACGCCGGCGTCGTCGACGTCTACGACTACGGCGTCAGCGGCGACACCGTCTACCTGGTGATGAAGTTCGTCGACGGCGAGCCGCTCGACCGGCTGCTGGCCAGGCTGGGCCGGATCCCGCCGCAGGCGGCCATGGAGCTGATCGCGCAGGCCGCGTCGGCGTTGCAGGCCGTCCACGACCAGGGGATCGTGCACCGTGACGTGAAGCCGGGCAACCTGCTCGTGCAGCGCGACGGCACGCTGGTGCTGACCGACTTCGGCATCGCCCGCTCCGACCTGGCCAACCGGCTCACCGACGCGGGCATGGTGCTGGGCACCGCTGCCTATTGCGCGCCCGAACAGGCCGAGGGCGCCCCCGTCACGCCCGCGGTCGACATTTACGCCCTCGGCGTGGTCGCGTACGAGTGCCTGGTGGGCCAGCGGCCGTTCGACGGCGACAGCGCGGTCACCATCGCGCTCAAGCACATCCGCGAGGCGCCGCCGCCGCTGCCCGCCGAGATCCCTCCGGCGGTGCGCACGCTGGTCGAGGTCGCCCTGTCCAAGGACCCGGCCAGGCGTTACCCGACGGCCAAGGCGATGAGCGAGGCGGCCAAGGCCATCGCGAGCGGGCAGACGCCCGCGGCCCCCGAGCCGGTCCTGTCCACCGGAGCCACCATGGCGCCGCCGGTGGAGGCGTACCAGACGGGGGCGCAGCAGGCGAGCCCTCAGGAGGAGACCACGACGGTGGCCGACCGGCGCGGGGGCAGCCGCCGGGCGGCCAAGGCCCCGCGCAGGACCGGGCTGATCGCCGCCATCGCCGCCGCAGTGGTGCTGGGCGCGGGCGCCACCGCGATCGCGCTGACGGGCATGGCCACGCCCGAGCCCTTGAGGAGCACCGCGTCCCCGGCCGACGACTCGAAGAACATCGCCAAGACGACGACCAAGCCGCCGCCCAAGCGAACCAGGACAGCGACGGCCGAGCCGGCGACGCCGGATCCCAAGCCCACCGCTCACAGGACGACGGTGCGGCCCACGGAGGACGAAGAGGAGCCGAAGGAGACGCCCAGCAGCACGCCGAGCGTCACCAAGACCCCCACCAAGACCCCGACGACGAGCAGCCCCACGCCGAGCGTCAAGATGGTGGTCATGCCGAAGGTGGTCGGTCTCCCGTTCCTGAAGGGACAGGAGATGGTCCTGGCGGCGGGCTTCGAGGAAGTGATCCCCGACGACATGACCACCAGCTCCGACGGCATGCGCTGCGGCAAGATCTCGCAGACCGTGCCGGGCGCCGGGGTGAAGTGGCCGGTGAACAAGCCGGTCAAGCTGGTCGTCACGGACGGCGTCTGCCCGGAGAACAGCCCGACCCCCAGCGTCACCACCACGACCAGGTAGCCGGGTCAGACCCCCGTCGTGTTGCGGGGGTAGGCGATCTGCGGGTCTGTCGCGATGTTCACCATGTACGGGATGCCCGAGTCGAACGCCCTGCGCAGCGCCGGCCCGATCTCCGACGGCTTGGTGACCAGCTCGCCGCCTCCGCCCAGTGCGGTCACGACCTGGTCGTAACGGCACTGCGGCTGGAGCTCGGCGGCCACGTCGTAGCCGTACAGGAGCTGCATGGGGTGCTTCTCCAGGCCCCACATGCCGTTGTTGCCGCAGATCATGACGACCGGGAGCCTGTGGCGGACGAGGGTGTCGACGTCCATGAGCGAGAACCCGGCGGCGCCGTCGCCCAGCAGCAGCACCACCTGGGAGGACGGCCTGGCCAGGCGGGCGGCGATGGAGTAGCCGAGGCCGGTGCCGAGACAGCCGTACGGGCCCGGGTCGAGCCAGTTGCCCGGCTGCTTCGGCTCGACGTATTTGCCCGCGTAGGAGACGAAGTCGCCGCCGTCGCCGATCACCACGGCGTCGTCGGCCAGGACCTTGCCCAGCTCGCCGTACACACGCATGGGGTGGATCGGGTCGGAGCCGGAGGCCAGCAGCTCGGCGTCGCCCGCGATGGCCGCGGCGGCCGCGTCGGACAGCTTCGACACCCAGGAGGCGTACGCGTCGGGCTTGACCCCCGCGTCGCCGCAGGCCGCGCCGAGACTCCAGAACACCACCGACAAGTCGCCCGCAGCGGACGCGACCGGCTTCATGTGGGTGGCCAGCTGCGAGGGCGCGTCGGCGATGTGCACCACGCGGGCCAGCGGCGCGCCGTCCTTGCCACCGAACCACCCGTAACCCAGGCGGAAGTCGAGCGGGGTGCCGACCACGATGACCAGGTCGGCCTGGGCGAAGGCGAGGCCGCGCGCCCGCGTGACGAGCAGCTCGTGGCCCGCGGGCAGGATGCCGCGGCCCTGGCCGTTGGGGATGACCGGCAGCCGCCACGTCTCTGCGAAGTCGCGCGCGGCCTCCTCGGCCCGGTCCATCCACACGTCGGACCCGTACACCAGCACGGGCCGCTCGGCCTCGGCCAGCAGCCGCGCGATGGCGGCCAGGTCGTCGGGGTCGGGCTCGAGCGGTGACGGCGTCTGCGTCCGCACCTCGTGCGCCGGCGACGGCGAGAACAGGTGGTCCATGTAGAAGTCGAGGAAGACCGGGCCGCGGTGGGGCGCGACCGCCGTGCGGAAGGCCACCTCGACATCCTGGCCGACGGACTCGGCGTCGGTCGCGGTGAACGACAGCTTGGTGATCGGCTTGAGCAGCGGCGGGTGGTCCATTTCCTGGAGCGCGCCGCTGCCCCAGCGCGACTGCGGCGCCCGGCCGCCCATGACGACCACGGGGGAGCCGTTGAAGTGAGCGGTCGCGACGCCGCTGACGCCGTTGGTGACGCCTGGGCCCGCGGTCAGCACGGCCAGCCCCGGTCTCCTGGCCAGCCTGGCCGTCGCCTCGGCGGCGAAGACCGCGCTCTGCTCGTGGCGTACGTCGAGGATGCGCATGCCCTCGTGCACCGCGCCGTCGTAGAGCGGGAAGACGTGACCTCCGGACAGAGTGAACATGGTCTCGACGCCATAGGCCTTGGACACGGCGACGGCGGCGTCACCGGCGTGCTTCGCAGACTCCATGCCCGGAACTTACCAACCAGTCAGCGGAGTAAACAGATCTTAAGGATCTTCAGTCGCAGCAGACGGACACGGTGCCGTTCGGCGCCTTTACCACGATGTTCCGCGACGCCTGGGGGTTCTGCTCGACGTCGATCTCGCTCTCGGCCGCGTCCGCCGTCACGCGGTAGGTGGCCCTCGGCACATTTACGCTGATGTTGCCCGTCGTCCTCACCACTGCCTTGACGTCCGTGGGCGCGCTGATGAATGACAGCTTCACCCTCCCCGAGCCGATCTCCACGTCGGCCTGCTCGACGTCGAGCCCGTGAGCGTCGACGTTGCCCGTGCCGGTCCTGGCCCAGATGGTGCCGGAGATGTCGTTGATGTGAACGTTGCCGGAGACGGAGGACAGGCGCAGCTTGCCGAAGACGTCGTTGACGATGAGGTCGCCGCCGGTCGTGGCGGCCTCGATGTCGGTCTCCGGCGGCACGAACACTATGAAGTCGGCCTGGCAGAGAGGGCCATCCGGCTGGTCCGCGCCAGGGCAGACCGCGTCGAGCCGCAGGGTGCTGGAACGGGAGTCCCAGTCCTCGGTGACGGTCGGCCGATCCCTCGACCACGTCAGCGACCTCTCCACGAACAGTTCACCGGCCGTGCCCGGAAAAACGGACAGGTGCACCTGGGTGCCCCTGCCCGTCTTGATGCGCACGTTCTTCTGCGCGAAGGGGATGGACCTCCGCGCGTCCTCCTCCGGCAACCTGGCCCGCGCGACCCCGCGCCAGAGCACCAGGGTGGAGATCAGCAGCGCGATCACGGTCACCACGGCGCCGGCCGCCAGCCAGACCACTCTCACGGCAGGCTCCTGATCTTGAGGAACTGCAGCACGGCCAGCACGCGCCGGTGGTCGCCCTCGGCGGGCGGCAGGTCGAGCTTGGTGAAGATGTTGCCGATGTGCTTGCCCACCGCCCCCTCGCTGAGCACCAATGCCTGGCCGATGCCGGCGTTGGAGCGGCCCTCCGCCATCAGCCTGAGCACCTCGTGCTCCCTGGGCGTCAGCCGTTCGAGCGGGTCGCTGTTGCCACGCAGCAGGAGCTGGGCCACCACTTCCGGGTCGAGCGCGGTGCCGCCCGCGGCCACCCGGCGCAGCGCGTCGATGAACTCGGACACGTCCGCCACCCGGTCCTTGAGCAGGTAGCCGACCCCGCCCGTCGCGGCGGAGGCGAGGAGCTGGGCGGCGTAGCGCTCCTCGACGTACTGCGAGAGCACCAGGACCGCCAGCCCCGGCTGCTGGCGGCGCAGCACGAGCGCCGCCCGCAGGCCCTCGTCGGTGTGCGTGGGCGGCATCCGGACGTCCGTGATGACCAGCTCGGGCTTGTGCTCCTCCGCCGCCCGCAGCAGCCCCTCGGCCTCGTCCACGGCCGCCACCACCTGCATGCCTGAGGCGTCCAGGAGCCGGATCAGCCCCTCGCGCAGCAGTACGGAGTCCTCGGCCAGCACTACTCGCACGGCAGCTCCACTTCGATCGTCGTCGGGCCGCCCAGCGGGCTGGACAGCCGGAGCGTCCCGTCCACCGAGTGGATCCGCTGGGCCAGTCCGCGCAGGCCCGTGCCGCCGTCCAGCCGGGCGCCGCCGCAGCCGTCGTCGTAAACGAGCACGTGCAGGCGGTCACGCTCGCGCCGCACGCGCACCTCGGCCTTGGTGGCCGCGGCGTGCTTGGCGATGTTGGTCAGTGCTTCGGACACGATGAAGAACGCCACCGCCTCGATGGTCGGAGTGGCACGCCGTTCGAGGTCGACGTGGAGTTTCACAGGGAACGGGGCGCGGGCGGCCACGCCGGACAGCGCCGCGTCCAGTCCCTGGTCGTTCAGCACGGCCGGATGCAGGCCGCGGACGAAGTCACGCAGCTCCTTGAGCGCCTGCTTGGCCTCCTCGTGGGCCTGCGCGATGGCCTCGCGGGCGGGCTCGGGCAGGTCGGTGAGGGTGGCCCTGGCCAGGCCGAGGTTCATGGCGAGGGAGACCAGCCGCTGCTGGGCGCCGTCGTGCAGGTCACGTTCGATCCTGCGCCGCTCGGCGTCGGCGGCGTCGATCATCCCTGCCCGGCTCTCGGTCAGCGTCTCGATCCGCTGGCCCAGCTCGGAACGGCTGGGGCCGAGCAGCGTACGCGCCACCGACAGGTCCAGCGCCGCCATGCCGCGCGCCAGCAGCGGCGCGAGCAGCAGCAGCACGAATCCGATCACCATGAAGACGGCGACGACCTTGCCGTCCCTGAGGCCGTACTCGAACTCCATCGGCGGCGGCTGCAACTTCCGCGGCAGGAACGACAGCAGCCCCACGATCGCCCCGCCCCACGCCAGCGCCACCAGGAACGCCGCCGCGAAGCCCACGAACGGCGACAGCAGGTGGTAACCGATCTGCCGCCACGTGGCCGGGCTGCGCCAGCTGCTCGGGGAGCGCACAGGCGGGATGTGCGCGTCGAGGAACGCCTCGAACCTGGAGCGCTGCACCCCGGTGAACCGCGGCACGCTCCGCATCAGCAGAGGCGGCCAGACGGCCAGCACGAGGGTCAGCCCGCCGAGCAGCACGGCGACCGGCAGACCGATCATCACGTGGGCCGTGTGCAGCCAGGCACGCGCCGACCACGGGCGGGGGACCTTCATGACTCAACGGTATTGAGCGGCGGCCGGGACGCGAAATGGGCCTGGTGTGCTGATGGATGGTGGGGTTTTCCCCACCTTGCCCCACGAACAAATCCGCCTCCCGCCCCATCTCACGGATGGGAGGTTTTCCGATGATTCAGACGGGGTTCGCCGTCGCGCTGGCGGCGACGATGATGTCCAGCGGGTTGCCTGACGGCATGTTGTTCATGGAGTCGCACCCGCCCGCGAAGGAGTGGGAGAGCTACGAGGTGATCGACTCGAAGTCGCTGCCGCTCCAGCTCAACCCCTGCTTCTTCCGCCACCGCCGCGACGCCGGCCGGCTGGAGAACCGGGCCGTCCACTACTCGGGCGAAGCTGAGGTGAAGTACGAGCAGCTGGTGGTCTACAAGGATGTCCGGCACGCCGAGCGAGCGATGCGCCTGCTGCGCGCCGACCTCAGGAAGTGCGCGGACGTCGGCAAGGGGATCCACCGCTCCCGTTACTTCAGCAAGCCGCTCGACGTGGGGGACGACGGCCTGCGGGCGGGGGGTCGCTTCTACGAGGGCGGCGAGCAGGCGGTGGCGGTACGGCGCGGGGCCGCCGTCTACATCGTGGGCGAGACGGCCTGGCCCTCGAAGAGCCTGCCGCTCAACCGTTTCCGCGGCCTGATCGACCAGGCGGAGCGCATGACCGTCAAGGTCTGCGACCTGCCGGAGGCATCCTGCCAGCCAGGTGACCTTTAGGGGGTCGGCCTGAAGCCGGTGGGGTCGAACGTGCCGCCGAGCGTGGCTGCCAGCCCTCTGCGCGCTACTTCGGCGAACGCGTCCCTGCCGAGGCTCCCCGCCCCTTCGGGCAGCACCCCGGCCAGCGGCCGGGCGGCCAGCATCTCCAGGTCGCACACGCAACTACGCTCCACGATCCCGGGCTCTTCCGGCCAGCGCCCGATGACGACCCCGGCCGGCTCGAGCCCTCGATGGGCCAACGCCTCCAGGGTGAGCGCGGTGTGATTGACCGTCCCCCGTCCGATCCCGGCCACGACGAGCACCTGCGCGCTCAAGGAGCGTGCGAGATCGGCGATGGTCCCGCCGTCCTCGTCGTACCGCTCGAGCAGTCCTCCGGTCCCCTCCACGACGACCAGCCGGTTGCTCTCGGCCAGCTCCCGCACGAGCTGAGCGACCACGGCCAGCGACACGGGCGGCACCCCGGCGACCCGGGCGGCGGCGGCCGGGGAGAGCGGCTCGGCGAACCGGCCCAGCTCGAAGGTGGTGGTGACCCCGGACAGCCGGATCACCTCGTCCAGATCACCGGGCTCGTCCGGCCGGAGACCGGTTTGTGCGGGTTTCACCACTGCCACGCTCCAGCCCCTGCCGAGCGCCAACGCGGCCAGAGCCGCCGTCACGACGGTCTTGCCCACCGCCGCGTCCGTCCCTGTGACGACGAGAACACTCACGTGACCAGCCTAGACGTGGTGCTCGCTCAACCCAGGCTCTCATCGGGCCTCGCCGCGCAAGATCTGCTCGAAGGTATGCCTGGCAGCCGCGCTCAAGGTCCATGAGGTTTCGTGGACGGTCCGCTTTTCTCGGTCGGTACGGCGGACGAATCCCTGGCCGGCGGCACTACACAGCTCGTACGTCGTGCGGCGGCACTCGCACGTGTGAGAGACCACGCGGATGCGCGCTACGCGGTTGGTCGGTTCATGCCAGGTCAATTTGAAGTGGCCTGGCAAGGGTGGCTCGATGTGCGGACCGTGGAAGTCGGGGATCTCGCGCGCCATGTCACCAGGTCCGTCCTTCGAAGACCTCGACGAGGTTCTTGAGCGCGATGTTGACGCGGGTCATGACGAGTTCGCGGATGTGATCGCCGCCTGAGGGTAGCCGGTATCCGTGCTTCTCGAGTACAGCCTGGATCTCGGTCGTCAGGCGGGGATCAAATCGTAGGTCTGTGGTTGGGTGTGCCATGGGGGCGGACCTCCGCTGTGTGGTCAAGGGGCCGTACGGCGCTTGCCCTCGCTGGGCGGGCCCGGCATCGAGCACCGAGGGAATGAAAGCATGGTAGCGCTACTAGGCCATGGCTGGCCATGGCCGGGCCTGCCTATCTCGGGATAATCCTGGCCGCCTAGCCTTCAAATCGTGAGAATCGATCCGGATGGGCTGCGAGCGCCTTACCTCCAGCTTGCGGACGCGCTCCGCGCCCGCATCGAGGCAGGCGAGATCCCACCTGGCCGCAAGGTGCCGTCTCAGACGCAGTTGGAAGAAGAATCCGGCCTGTCTCGGAACACCGTGAAGAAGGCGCTCGACGTACTAAAGAACGAGGGTCTTCTGATCACCGCGCCTGGACGTGGGCTGTTCGTCGCTGAACGTCACGACACCAAACCAGCCTGACGTCGAGGGCTCGCGGCCATCGGAGTTGTCTGATCGGCCAGACTCAGTAGCTATGCCAGCACTTGAGGCATTTACCTGTATTGCCCGCTGTGTTTAACTCCCGCCCTGTAACCCGCACCCTCTGGGAGGAGACCCATGGGGGAGTTCGTTGGGATCGACCCCGGTAGAGCCGATCAGCTCATCCAGCAGATGGAAGTCGGCAAGAGAGTCCTGGCCAGCACGCGATCCGGACTCGAGGCAGCCGTTGCTGAGGCAGGGGAGGCGTGGACCGGTCAGCAAGGCGTGACCGCCATGCACAGGTCCTGGGCGTTCTTCGACGAGAGCCAGCGAGACCTCAAGTGGCGGATCGACACGATCCGGCGCATGGTTCCGAGCGGGGCACAAGGTCTGGTGACCGCGTTCTTCACCTTCGCCACCGAGTCCGAGGCTGCCCAGCAGGGAAAGGGAGACGCCGCGACGATTGCCGAGGCGCTCAAGCGGCACGATGTCGAGACCACTGTGGAGAGTTGGCGCAAGGTAGCCGACGCGCTGGCGGCTACCGGTGAGAAGGTCGACGATCCCGCCTACGCCGCTGCTCTGCTGGGAGCTCTCGGTCCGGACGGGTTCCGGGCCACGTTTATGCATTGGATGAGGGACAAGGGACCGGCTGCCATGCAGAAGGGCGTGCCGCCGGGCACCCTTGAGCAGGCCAGGGGCAGCCTGGGCCAGCTCGCTCGCGCCTACAGCAGTGCGGAAGGCGCCGGGCGGTTGGGCGAGGAGTGGCGTGGAAAGCTGGTGGAAACGACTGAGCCCAGCGTCCTGACTTCGCTGGTCGCGCTGTCCAAGCAGTCTGACGCGTTCCTCAACCAGGTCGCGACACTCGTCCTGAGTCGCCCTCTTACCGCCGAGTCCTCAGCTGGGCAGAACTGGAACTTGAACGCGCTAGTCGAGGCTTACGACGCCGACCCGCAGGCGCTGCAGAGGCTGCTCGCCGAGAACAAGCAGGTCGCGGGCTGGTTGCTGCACCCGGGGCGATTTCGTACGACAGGGATTTCCGGCTTCGAAGAGAAGCTGGCAGGCGTGCTGGACAAGGCATTGAAACCAGGTGTCGGCGTCGCCGACCTGCGCGACCGAGCGTGGCTTAATCTGATCAGCGGCCTCGGTGCCGAGAACACTCCCTGGGTCGGCGGGCAATGGGGAACTTTCAAGGACTCGCCGGTCAGCCGATCGCTGGCCGAGAACGTGACGCCCTATCTCGACCAGCTCGCACGCGGCCAAGCCAAGCTCTCTTCGCCGGATCTCGTCACACTGCATCCAGCTTCTCCCTGGGACAAGCTCGATCCGGGCGTGGCTTCCCGGTTCATGGGGGCGTTGATGCAGGACAAGGCGGCGGCGAGCGCTCTGATGAAGGCATCGCACGACTACATGCTTGGGCTTGACATTGGGCGCTTCCGGCCGTTTGGAGACGAAGGCATGCAGGCGGAGTACACGTCGCGGAGCGCGCTGGCGGGTGGGGTAGCGAACCTGATGTTGAGCGGGTCCACTCACGCGGAGTGGAGCGACGACGAGTACGCGGAGTGGCTCGCGGACACCATGACGCTGCCCATCGATTGGCTTTCCAACAAATACTGGCCGATCAACGATCCGACGACAGCCACAGCTCGGGACAAGGGCTTGGACGACGCCAAGGACGTGTTCAAAGATATAATCACGGGTTACTTCGACGAAAAGACCCCCGAGAACGCGAGAAATGTGGCCGACAGGCTCGTAGAACAGCAGGCCCAGTGGGTGATGAGATCGCTGGAAAAGCACGGTCAGAAGCCGCTGACCATCTATCAGCAAGATGAGGTGCGCATGGCGTTCCGAGGAAGGCTTTACAACGCACTGATCGACGCGCTGGAAAAGAGAGGAGGGTGAATTGACGATACCATCGCACGGGCAACTATCCCGCCAGGCCGCCGAAAGGGACCTCCTTGCTGCTGCCTTCATCCGGTATGCCAAGGAGCTGGAAGGGGTTTTCGGTGGAAATCTAGCAAAGCCGCGAGATGTCGACGCGCTTTGGAAGGGGGCGGCCGCGGATCGCTTTATCGCCCAAGCCATGCAGTTGCAGCGAGAGCTCGTTCAACTGCGGGAATCCTGTATGACGACAGCCGACCATTTGCACAAACAAGCCGAACTTCTACGGAAGGAGGCAGCCCAGTGGCCGCCTGGCTAAGAATAGGGCCGCCTCGTCGGCTCATTCGCTCCGCTCATAGCAAGTCGTCTTTCCGACGATCATGATATTGGGCTTCTGCGTGTTGCGCACGGCCACCAGGAAAGTGATCCCCGTCTTCGGATTCTGCGCCAACGTCACACTTAGATTCTCGTCGCGAAGATCCAGGCTGTCTATGACCTTGTCATAGCCTAGATTTCGAAGCGCGCTCAGCATCAAGCCGGCCGAATTTCCCGGTGAATGCACGTGTGGCGGCCCTGCGAGATCTCCTTGAGCCCGGAAGAAGCGCTGAACTTGGCCCTTCAGGCATCCCAATTCACCATCCTTGCTCGCGCGTTCGGTCACGGTCACAGTTCCAGCAGCAGTCAACTCGCGGGACGCCACCAATTTCTCACCGTCGGCAACGAGCTGTTTCGCCGCCTCATCCAGCGAGGGCTTCTCGGGCTCTGCCGAGCACGCCGACATGACGGCGAGGCACGCAAGCAACGCAGCAACAGGCATAGAACGGCCACGAAGTCGCACGCCCCGGACCCTACCCAATTATCACCGTGTCGTATATGAGTTATGCCGATTGTGGTTCCATCCGTCGGATGGTCGAGACTCGAGTTTTGGACACGAGTCGCTCTCCCCGGTCCGGCGCCGACAGCCGCCCGGCCATACGACCACGTGGGCCCAACTGTCCCACAGGCCGCTCCGCCCAGCCAGCGGAACAACCCCGTCGGCATGGCCGAGGGGCGCTACGGCCTGCGGAGGCGGGTGACGAACTTGTAGCGGTCGCCCCGGTAGAGGGACTGCGCCCACTCGACGGGGTTGCCGTCGAGAGGGACTGCGCCCACTCGACGGGGTTGCCGTCGGCGTCGAAGGCGTGGCGGGTGAGGAGGAGCATGGGGAGGCCGACGTCGACGCCGAGGGCCTTGGCGTCGTACGGGGTGGCCAGCACGGTCTCGATGATCTCTTCGGTCTCGTCGGCGGTGATGTAGCCGATCTCCAGGATCTTGGTGTCCGCTTCCAGACCCGCGGTGCGCAGGTCGCCGATGTACGAGGTCAGCTGCAGCACCTGCGCCACCTTCGGCTGGGCCACGAACGTGCCCTTGCCCTGGATGCGCAGCAGCCGGCTGCCGGCCATCGCGCTTCAGCTGAACAGCGAACTCGTGATCAAAACCCAAAGGCACGCGGAGATCATCAAGCCCTGACAAGATCTAAGTCCAGGTTCCGGGAAACGACTCCTGGCCTGGGCTTTCACGCTGAGAGCGGGTGGCGGGAATCGAACCCGCGCTGTCAGCTTGGGGACTCTTTCGAAATCATGGGCTCTGAACGGGGGTAGCGCTGACCTGGGTATATATCGATCGAGTGGCCATGAATCCCCATGACTTTTCGCTGGTCACCGACCGAACGGGCACGCAACGAGCACGCAGGGCAACGTTAGGGAGCGGTCAGCACGAGAAACGGGATGGTCACCCTGATAGGAAGCTCCAGTTCGAGGTCTGCCTGGTGTACCCGATGAAGCCTGTATTCGGAGGCTACGGCATCGAGATGGAACTCCTTCACCTCGATGATCTCGTACTTCTCGTCGAGCAGGATGAGTAGGTAGAGCGGGATGCCGGCGGCGGCATACTGCGTGCGTTTATCGGTGAGGTCTTCACGGACGGTCCCGGGTGAGGAGACCTCGACGACGGCCAGAGTCTGGGAGGCATCCGGCTTCCGACCAGGGTCGTCCAGACACTTGTAGACCACCACGTCCGGGCGTCGGAAGGTGAACTTGGGAACCCGCCAGAGCACCACGTCGATGTCGGTCTCAACACTCAGACACGGGCCGCTCACCGTACGAGCGGCCTCCAGTGAGCCGGCGAGACGACGGGCTATGCGGTTGTGCTGTGGAGCGGGTGACTCGCACTTGATCACATGCCCATGGACCACCTCGATGCTCCTGGCGATGTCCTCTGGCAATGCTCGATACTCTGCTTCGCTCATGACTTCGGGAAGCGACTCGTACCAGGAAGGGGTTGCCATGCCGGTCTCCCTCGCTTGAGGCTGACATCGAAGATCGGCTAACTGGAAGACGCGGAGCGGGTACGGGAAACGACCGCGCTGTCAGCTTGGGAGCCACACCGATCACGGTCACCGTACCATCGGGAGCCTGGCTGGCGGGGGCGTCGGCCAGGGCATGAGGGCTGCCGAGGCCAGGGCGCGGCTGGCCGCCGATGGGTCGAACACGCTGCAAGCCCGAGCCCAGCGAATTCTCTGAACCAGCTGTTGATCTACTTCCTGGATGCTGTGAGCAGTGATGAGGCCCAAGGTTTGCGACACGGTTGAGTGCCGATCGTCAGGCGGGAGCGTTCCCAGGGCCGCTGCCGGACATTTCCGTGTGTCCGCGTTCAGCGCACCAAATCCGGCACCCGTGACATATGTCATGGCCAACTCGTGACAGACAAGCGACGTACAACCGGGTCACAGCCAGGAGAGTCGGCGTCATGAAAGATCTGGTGTCCGCGGGAGCGGCGGTGAGCCTGCGCGCTTTGCGTAAGACGTTCGGTGAGGTGCATGCGGTACGCGATGTGGACCTGCTCGTCGCGCCCGGCGAGGTGGTGGCCCTGCTGGGCCCCAACGGCGCGGGCAAGACGACCATGATGGAGATGCTTCTCGGGCTGATCTCGCCCGATGCCGGGGAGGTGGCGTTGTTCGGCCGCCCGTCACATCGCGCGCTGGCCGAGGGACTTGTCGGCGCGATGCTCCAGGCCGGCGGCTTCCTGGGCGAGATGACTCCCAGGGAGATCGTCAAAGTGATCGCCGCGCAGTACCCGAAACCGCTCGAAACGGACGATGCCCTGGAGCGGGCGGGCGTCACCCCGTTCGCCAAGCTCAGGTACGGCGGGCTGTCGGGCGGGCAGCAGCAGCGGGTCCGGTTCGCCGCGGCCCTGGTATGCGACCCCGACCTGCTCGTGCTCGACGAGCCGACGGTGGCGATGGATGTGCGGGCGCGCCAGGAGTTCTGGGCCGCGATGAGGGAGTACGGCGCAGGCGGGCGCACGGTGGTGTTCGCCACCCACTACCTGGCAGAGGCGCAGGACTTCGCCGATCGGGTTGTGCTGTTGCGCCAGGGCGCGATCGTGGCGGACGGCTCCGTCTCCCAGGTCTGCGCCTCCGTCGACACCAGGACGATCATCGCCAGGACCGGCGTTGACCACCCCTTCGAACTGCTGCCGGGCGTCAGCGCGGTCGAGCGGCGCGGCGACCTCGTGGAGCTGCACTGCACCGACTCCGACACAGCGCTCCGTGCCCTCCTGGAAGAGGTGCCCTCAGCGCGCGACATCGCGGTCACGCCGATGTCGCTTGAGGATGCCTTCGCCGTACTCATCGCCGAGGAGAAAGTCTGATGATCAGCCTTGTCGTCACCGAACTGAAGGTCCTCGCGCGCAGCGTCACCTTCTTGGCGATCACCATCGGCTTCCCAGTGGTGTTCTTCCTGGTCATGTCCGAGGTGTTCGGCGGGCTGGGCACCGGCGGCCTGGACATGCCGCGCTACATGATGGTGAGCATGGCGGCGTTCGCCGCGATCTCGGTGTCGATCGCGGCCGGCACCAGGGTTGGCCAGGAGCGGTTGGCCGGGTGGAACAGGCAGCTGCGGCTCACACCGCTGCCCGCCTGGGGATACGTGGCCGCCAAGGTGGTCGTGGCGATGGCGATGGCACTTCCCGCGATCGTTCTGGTCTTCCTCGCCGGATTGGTGATCAAGGGCGTCGAGCTGCCCGCCGGGCAGTGGTTCGGGCTCGTCGCCGCGACCTGGCCGGGAGCTCTGCCGTACGGCGTCATCGGCCTGGCCATCGGGCTGGCGGTCAAGCCCGACGCGGCCAGTGGTGCCGGTGTGGCCGTCTACTTGCCGATGGCCATGCTCGGCGGCCTGTGGATCCCCGTCGAGGCATTGCCCGGCTTCATGGTGGGCCTCGCCAAGGTGCTGCCGAGCTATTGGCTGGCCGAGAACGCCAGGATCCAGCTCAGCGGCGCGCCGTTCCAGCCGCTGGGCGTCGCTGTGATGGCCGCGTGGCTCGTGGTCGTGGGCGCCGCAGTGATCGCCCTTCACCGGCGAGAGGCCGCTCGAATCTGAGGGGCGCATGGGGCTACGCTTTCACCCGATGTCCGCTTCCTCGCCGCTTCGGCCGTTGATGATGAGTTGGCCGTTTCGTCACCCCAGAACATGGTGGATCTTCGCCCTGCTGTTCACCGCCGCCTTGTGGCTCGACCTGGTCAAGGCTCTGTCGCTGGGGGAGATCGTCCACACCCTGCTGATCGCGGTCTACATCGCGTGCTACGTGGTCGGCGTCGGGGTGGCCATCGGCAGGCCGCTTATGTGGCGTGTGGGGCTGTGCGTGCTGGCCGCCGCGGCCTCCGCTCCCCTGGTCCTGGTGTATGGCCAGCATGTCTGGAACCTCAGCTACACGCTGGCCATCTTCGGCTTCATGCTGCCGTGGACGGTCGCGTTCGGCCTGGCCGCAGTGGCCATCGTGGTGACGATCGCGACCGGGGTCATGTCCCAGTCCGACGGACGCGCCACCACGATGATCTTCCTGCTCGTGGTGCTCTCCTCGATCGCGCTCGCCGGACTCTGGCGCGCCAACCGGGCGCTGGCCGACGCCAACGCCACCATCGCCGAGCTGGCCGTACTGCGAGATCGCGAGCGCATGTCCAGAGATCTGCACGACGTGGTCGGATCCACGCTGACCACGATCACCGTCAAAGCAGGCCTGGCCAGGCGCCTGCTGGAAGCCGATGCGAACGAGCGGGTCCACGCCGAGGTGGCGGACATCGAAGGGCTGGGCAGGCAGGCGCTCACCGACGTACGGGCAGCCGTCGCCGCCACGCACCAGCTGTCGATGGAGACCGCGCTCGCCGATGCAGCCGCGGCGCTGGACGCGGCAGGTATCCAGGCCGATCTCCCGGCAACGACCGATCAGGTGGCGGAGCGTTACCGAAGCGTCTTCGCATACGTCCTGCGCGAAGGGGTGACCAACGTGGTCAAGCACAGCGGGGCCAGCCGCTGCCAGGTGCGACTCGGCCCTGCCTTCATCGACGTCACCGACGACGGGATCGGCGATGCCAACGGCACAGGGCACGGGCTGGACGGGCTGACCAGGCGGCTGCGTGACGTCGGAGGCACCCTGGAGGCGGGCGCCCTGCCCGGCGGCGGCTACCGCCTGCGCGTCGAGTGCGCGCGATGATCAGGGTGCTCCTCGTCGACGACCAGGCCCTCGTACGCGGCGCCCTGGCGGCCCTGCTCGGCCTGGAACGCGACATCGAGGTGGTTGGCCAGGCAGGTACCGCATCCGAGGCGATCGAGGCCGCACGCGTGACCCGGCCCGACGTCGTCCTGCTGGACATCCAAATGCCAGGCGGCGACGGCCTGGCGGCTGCCGCCGCACTGCGCGGCCTGGACTGTCGGGTGATCATGCTGACCACCTTCGGCCGCCCCGGTTACCTGGCCCGTGCGATGGCCGCCGGAGCGGCCGGCTTCGTCGTCAAGGACACCAAGCCCGAGCACCTGACCGAGGCCGTGCGCAAGGTCTACGCCGGGTTGCGCGTGGTTGACCCCGACCTGGCCGCCGTATCGCTGAGCAGCGGCATCAGCCCGCTCACCGCCCGCGAACTCGAGGTCATGAACGCTGCGGCGGACGGCGGCACGGTTGCCGACATCGCGCGTCGCCTGCACCTGTCCGAGGGAACGGTGCGTAACCACTTGTCGTCCGCCATGGGCAAGACCGGGGCGCGCACCCGGGCGGAAGCCGTACGGCTGGCCACGGAGAAGGGGTGGCTGTGACCTTCGGGGTACGGTGTTCGTCGTCGCCGCCCGGAGTCCGCCTCAGGACTCGGCCCTCCACGAAGGGGGCCGTACGGCCTTCTTGTTGATGCGCTAGAGATCAGCCGATGAGTAGGCTCAAGATCGCAATCTAATCGTGCGCGACGTCGTAACCAGCATCGGGATCGTTCACGCCACCTGCCACGGACTCCACAACATGTCGGTCGCATGCCCGTTGTTGATGTTGACGATCACTCCGGTGCGGTAGGTGGTCGACCCCCAGTCGCGGTCGGTGTAGAAACGGCCCTTCACATTGACCCATGGGCCTATGCTGCCGTTGCCGGGGATATAGGACGTGCAGGAGCTTCCGGAACCCGGAAGGGGATCGCTCTTGCTGTACAGGTGGATGTTGAGCCAGCAGGATGGCCGGGCTGAGGGAGCCGACCCCCGATACTGGAAACGGACCCAGGTGTCCGGCCTCAGTTCCCCGTTGGCGTTGGAGATGCAGGAGCCGATCTCCATATAGACCTGGTCGATGGTGCGGTAGTACGTCGTGCAGCCGCCGGTGCCGTCGGCATGGGCGGCGGTGGCCGGGACGCCGATCGCCGCGACGGCGAACGCGGCCGCGAACGCGCAGAGACGGCTGATCTTCTGAATCACGGGCAACTCCTAGGGCATGCGATCGTTTCGTCGCTGATCAGCATGAAGGCGGAGTGCGCGCGATCTGCCCTCCTGGATCGCGCAGCCGGTTCCGTACGCCGCCTGCGCTACGGCCTGCGGAGGCGGGTGACGAACTTGTAGCGGTCGCCCCGGTAGAGGGACTGCGCCCACTCGACGGGGTTGCCGTCGGCGTCGAAGGCGTGGCGGGTGAGGAGGAGCATGGGGAGGCCGACGTCGACGCCGAGGGCCTTGGCGTCGTACGGGGTGGCCAGCACGGTTTCGATGATCTCTTCGGCGTCCGTGAGCCGCACGTTGTACGCGTTGTGCAGCGTCTCGTACAGCGACGCGTGCACCTCCAGCTCCCGTCGCAGCCGGGGGAAGCGGCGCGCGGACAGGTGCGTGGTGTCGATCGAGACCGGCTCGCCGTTGGCCAGCCGGAGGCGGTGGATGCGCAGCACACGGCCGCCGGGGTTGATGGCCAGGCGCCTGGCCAGGGTCTCGTCGGCGGTGATGTAGCCGATCTCCAGGATCTTGGTGTCCGGCTCCAGGCCCGCGGTGCGCAGGTCGCCGATGTACGAGGTCAGCTGCAGCACCTGCGCCACCTTCGGCTGGGCCACGAACGTGCCCTTGCCCTGGATGCGCAGCAGCCTGCCCTCCACTACCAGCTCGGTCAGCGCCTGCCTGACCGTGGTGCGCGAGGTCTCGAACCGCACGGCGAGCGTGCGCTCCGGCGGCAGCGCCGTGCCCGGCGGCAGCGTCTTGGTGAGCTCAAGCAGGCTGCGTTTCACGTCGTAGTACTTCGGTACGCGGGGGCCGTCGTCTGTCACGCTCTCACCTTCACTTCTGCCACGGCGGTGAGGGCGTGTCTGGTCACCGCGAGATCATCGGAACTCACATCGGCCCGAGCGGTCAACCACGGCCTGTGGCGGCCGACCGGCACCGGGCGGGCACGGCGACTGGCACGCACGGATCCGGGCAGCTCAGGCTGATTGTGAAGGATATCCACAGCAGCGCACGCGATCGCAACCGAGGCCGGTACGTGAGCCGTGTCGCGGTGGAACCACCTGCCCGTTTCGATCACCTCCGTACTGCTTTGTCCTGGTGTCTGCACGGGTTTGGCAGTGTGACGGTTCTCACAATATGAGATTCCCGATAGGTCCAGTGGGCGGCACGATGCCGTATCTGCGCTCACTATGCGACTGAGCGGCCGTTCGAACGTGCCGTGCGGAGTCCTGCCCGCGTAGCGGCGTGCGCATTCAAGCAGGGAGTCGGTTTGGTTGTTGCGGCGGAAAGCACGCATGATGCATCTGTGCCGACTCTCAGCGACCTCGTAGCCCGTCACACCGCCCTCGACGAGGCGGATCTCGACTGGCTGCACTCGCTGGTCTCCGACTGGCAGCTGCTGGCCGATCTGTCCTTTGCCGACCTCATCCTGTGGGCGCCGCTCCTGGGCGGGAGCGGCTGGATCGCGATCGCCCAGATGCGCCCCACCACGGGCCCCACCGTCTACCACGACGACATCGTCGGCACCGTCGCCGCGAAGGGCGAGCGCTACCTCATCGACACCGCGTGGAACGAGCGCCGGATCTGCCGCGAGGGCGACCCCGACTGGTCCACGGGGGTCCCGGTGCGGGAGGAGACCATCCCTGTGCGGCGGACCGTCGAGGGCGGTGAAGGGCGCTTCCTGGCGGTGATCCAGCGCTCCACGAACCTCTCCTCCGCCCGCACCCCGTCCCGTCTGGAGCTGACCTACCTCCAGAGCGCGTCCGACCTGGCGCAGATGGTGGCCGAGGGCCGGTTCCCGTTCTCGGGCGAGGAGCCGATCCTGGTGCGCTCGCCGCGGGTCGGTGACGGCCTGCTCAGGCTCGACCGGGCCGGGCGCGTCACGTACGCCTCGCCGAACGCCCTGTCCGCCTACCGGCGGCTCGGCCTGCACGCCGACCTGGTCGGGGCCGAGCTGGGCCGGGTCACCGCGGCGCTCTGCTACTCCGACGAGCCGATCAACGAAGACCTCATGATCGTGGCCAGCGGGCGCGCGGCCAAGGAGACCGAGGTGGAGTCGGGCGGCACGATCGTGCAGCTCAGAGCCATCCCGCTGGTCGTCGGCGGCGGCCGCATCGGCGCGCTGGTGCTCATCAGGGACGTGACCGAGCTGCGGCGGCGCGAGCGCGAGCTGATGACCAAGGACGCCACCATCCGCGAGATCCACCACCGGGTGAAGAACAACCTGCAGACCGTGGCCGCGCTGCTCCGCCTCCAGGCCAGGCGGCTGCAGGTGCCCGAGGGCCGGGAGGCGCTGGAGGAGGCGGTACGCCGGGTGGGGTCGATCGCGATCGTGCACGAGACGTTGTCTCACGCGCCAGAGGAGTTCGTGGACTTCGACGAGATCGCCGACCGGGTGATAGCGATGACGGGGGAGGTGTCGGCGGCGGAGGCGGCCGTCATGCCCAGGAGAGTCGGGGGGTTCGGCGTGCTGCCCTCCCTCATCGCCACGCCGCTGGCCATGGCGCTGACCGAGCTGTTGCAGAACGCGATGCAGCACGGGCGGCCCAAGCGGCTCGAGGTGGTCGTCGAGCCCGCGCTCGACCGGCTCAACGTCACGGTCTGGGACGACGGCCGCGGGCTTCCCGCCGGCTTCGACCTCGAGGGCTCCACCAGCCTGGGGCTGCAGATCGTCCGTACGCTGGTCGAGGGGGAGCTGTCGGGCCGGCTGTCCATCCAGCCACGGCTCGAAGGGGGCACGGAGGTCACGCTCTCGATCCCGCTCCCAGCGGCCTGACCCCGGCGCGTCACCCGGAAGGGCCAACGGCGGCGCGTGAGCCTGTCGCGGCTCAAGCGCCGATGTCAGGTTGGCGGTGTCAGGCGGTCGGTGGCTCGGATGAGCAGGTCAGGCGGTGAGGCGGGCGCGCTGGCGAGCGGTGCGGCGCTTGAGGGCGCGACGCTCGTCCTCGCTCAGGCCGCCCCAGACACCGGCGTCCTGCCCGGACTCCAGCGCCCACTTCAGGCACGCGTCGATGGCCGAGCAGGACCGGCAGACCTGCTTGGCCTCCTCGATCTGCATGAGTGCCGGGCCGGTGTTGCCGATCGGGAAGAACAGCTCGGGGTCCACGTCACGGCAGGCAGCTCGGTGGCGCCAGTCCATGCGTCCACTCCTTAGTAGATGAAGCCTTGGTCGGCTCCGTGCGGCCACTACTTTGTGAAGAGTTTCACTAACTTGCGCGAACAATTACCCAGATCTGTGAGGGATCCGGGATTGCCCGCTGACGCTCGGAGAACCTTTGGGGTGTTAAAGGTCCTACGTTCCGACGTCAGTCTTGAGACTGTCAGCCACGCTGAGTGCACGCAAGGGGGTTGGCGTGAAGTTTTGGCTGTTATGGATGTCGGATGCGTCACACAATGACCGATTGTAACCATCTAGACCAAAACTTGTAACGCGTGCGGTGTAGACCGAAATGTTACGCTTTCCCGTTCCCCCAGGTAGTCCCCGTCCAGCTGGAAGGCCACGGGGCGGTCCGCGGTCAGTGTGAACTCGGCCTCGTCATGGAGCTGTACGAGGTGCCGGCCGCCCGGAAGTGCGTCACTCTCCGTGAGCATCTGCCGGATCAGTGGCGCGAGTGTGAGCGGTCCCATGCGTCGCAGGCCCAACAGGTCCAGGCCCGTGTCGAAACCGGCCCACGGGGTCGGGTGCACGGGCTTGCTGCCGACGTACGTCCAGGGCGAGGTGTTCGAGATGATCGCCATGAACAGCCCCTCGACGGTCGGTATCCCGGGACCGGCCAGCGTCATCGCTGCATGCCGCTTGTCCGTGGCCAGATAGTGCCGTAGGGCGGTGTTCACATACCGCGCCGGTGACGCCTTACGCCCGGCCCCTCTCAGGCCTTCCACGGCCCGTACAACCTCTGCGTCGTAACCCATCCCCGAACAGAAGGTGAAGTAACGGCTCTGGCCCTCCCACAGGGCCTGGCCCAGGCCCACGGTCCTGCGCCGGCCCTCCCGCAGCGCCTCCAGCACGGCGCCCGTGGACTCCACCGGGTCGTTCGGCAGCCCGAGCGCGCGGGCGAACACGTTCGCGCTGCCGCCGGGGATGACGATGAGCGCGGGGCGCCCGGCGCTGGGGTCGTCCGAGGGGACCTCGTGGCCGTTCACCGGGTTCAGCAGGCCGTTGACGGCCTCGTTGATCGTCCCGTCGCCGCCGAGCACCGCCACCACGTCGTACCCCTTGGCCCGCGCGGTGGCGGCCAGCGCCGCGGCGTGCCCCCGGTAGCGGGTCTCCTCGACCGCCAGCTCCACGGCCGCGCCGAGCGCGCGGATCAGCACGTCACGCGTACGCGCGTTCGTGGTCGTGGCCTTGGGATTCACCAGCAGCATGGCGCGCATAGCGCCAGCGTATCCGCTGGCAATGCGCGCCTTATCGGCCGAACGTCCCATTTCTCGGGCCGGAGGACCCGAGGGGTAGGGTACGGGCGTGAGCAGTCGTCCGGTCACCCTGGTCATCGCCGCCGCCATCGTCGCCCTTGAGGGCCTGGCCGCGCTCGGGCTCGGGCTCTACGTCGGGGCGGAGACCCTGGTCAGCACCCCGGACAACCTCACCACCGCCATCGCGGAGTCGGCGTTCGGCGTGCTGATCGGGGCGGGGCTGCTCTGGGTGGCGTGGGGCGGGCTGTTCCGGATGGAGCGGTGGGGCAGGTCGCCCGGCGTGCTGGCCCAGATCTTCGTGCTGCCGGTCTCCGTCACGCTCATCCAGTCGGGCCAGCCGCAGCTCGGGATCCCGCTGATCGTGATCGCCATGGCCGGGCTGGCGACGCTGCTCGCGCCGCCCACCACCCACGCCCTCTACGGGGACGGTTAGTCTTCGGCGGTCAGGCCCTCGCGCAGCTGCGCGAGCGTGCGGGCCAGCAGGCGCGAGACGTGCATCTGTGAGATGCCCAGCTCCGTGGCGATCTGCGACTGCGTCATGTTGCCGAAGAAGCGCAACAGCAGGATGCGCTTCTCACGTGGCGGCAGCCGCTCAAGCAGCGGTTTGAGCGACTCGCGGTATTCGACGCCCTCGAGCGACTCGTCCACGATGCCGAGCGAGTCGGACACCGCGGGGGCGTCGTCGTCGCCGGAGTCGGGCGCGTCGAGCGACACGGTCGAGTACGCGTTGGCCGACTCGAGGCCCTCGAGCACCTCCTCCTCGGTCATCTTGAGGTAGGAGGCCAGCTCGGCCACGGTCGGCGCGCGGCCCTCGCGCTGCGACAGATCGCTTATCGCCTTGGTCAGCGAGAGCTTCAGCTCCTGCAGCCGGCGCGGCACGCGTACCGCCCAGCCCTTGTCGCGGAAGTGGCGCTTGATCTCGCCGACGATGGTGGGCGTGGCGTACGTGGAGAACTCCACGCCGCGGTTGAGGTCGAAGCGGTCGATGGACTTGATCAGGCCGATGGTGGCGACCTGGGTCAGGTCGTCGAGCCACTCGCCCCTGTTCCGAAAGCGGCGAGCCAGGTATTCGACCAGAGGAAGGTGAAGCTCGACCAGCTCATCTCTGATGCGCTGGCGGCGCGGCTCCTCGGGGCCCAACTCGGCCAGTTCGGCGAAGAGCATGCGGGCACGGACCCGGTCGGGCACGGCGTGTTCGCTGGTGGCCATGGCTCCAGTCCTTTCCGTCACGCCGGCCTCGCCGCGCCTCGGCGCTTACGCAGGACGATCGCCATCGTGTCGGGGGAGCCTTGAGCGGGCGCCACCGCGTCCACCTCGTCCGCCAGAGCGGTCAACACCATCCAGGCGAAGTCGTCGCGTTTGGGCGCGGAGCTGCCGACGGTCGCCACCTCGACCCTCACCTGCATCTCCTGCCCGGTCAGCTCGAACTCGGCAGTGAGGTCGGTGCCCGGCACCGCCTCGCTCAGCAGCATGGCGCACGCCTCGTCGACCGCGATCCGCAGATCCTCGATCTCGTCGAGGGTGAAGTCAAGCCGCGCCGCCAGCCCGGCGGTAGCCGTACGCAGCACAGACAGGTAGGCACTGGCGGCGGGGAGCCTGATGCTCACCACGTCGCGGATGCCGGCCACGCCCTCCGCGCGCGTCTCGGTTTCCTCGGTCACGTTCCTCCTCGCGTTTCCGACGCCAACTGCAACTTACCGCCCCTGGGAGGTGCTTGGACGATTCAGACTCGCCATCAACGGAAAAGGCTCTGCGCGGACGCCGCCGCACAGAGCCTTATGTGCCGTTTTAGGCGGCCTTGGTCTCCCAGAAGATCTTGGCGATTTCGTCGATCTTGCCCAGCAGGTCCTCGGCCTTGGCGACGTCGACCGTGCCCTTGGCGCCGGCGGCGCCCGCGAGCTTCGTGGCGTCCCAGAAGAGCTGGTGAAGCTGAGGGTACTGCTCGAGGTGCGGCGGCTTGAAGTAGTCGGTCCACAGCACCCACAGGTGGTGCTTGACCAGCTCGGCGCGCTCCTCCTTGATGGTCAGCGCGCGGGCGCGGAAGACCGGGTCCTCGTTGCCGGCGTACTTCTCCATGATCGCCTTGACCGACTCGGCCTCGATGCGGGCCTGAGCGGGGTCGTAGACCCCACACGGCAGGTCGCAGTGCGCGGAAGCGACCTGCTTGGGTCGTAGCAGTCGTGCGAGCATCAGAAAGTCCTTCCTTGATGCTGAATCAGCTTGGTCCACAACTGACCTTACTCGGGTCACGAACACCCGCGGAGGAGGGGGGATTCCCCGGTCGCTCACGGGTCTTACGCTTGTTCCGCGGCAGGTCCGGGCGGAGACCCCCGCCCGGCGCCGAGCACGTCCTTGAGGAGACCATGAGAGTGCGTGTCGAGGGCGATTCGATGCGTCCCGCGCTGGTTCCAGGAGACTGGCTCCTGGTACGCAGGAACGCCGCCGTCCGCCCGGGCGATCTCGTCGTGGCCAGGCTCCCCGGCGACCCGGATCGGCTGATCGTGAAACGGGCCCAGTGGCACGGGGCCGACGGCTGGTGGCTGGAGAGCGACAACCAGCGGGCCGGCGGGCGCCGCGACAGCTGGGACTTCGGCCCTGTCCGCGACATCGTGGGACGGGTCGTGCTGCGCTACTGGCCCCTCCTGCGACGACGGCGCTAGGAGCCGTCCCGCTGCCGGGCACGGAAGGCGGCCACGTTCGCGCGGCTGGCGCAGCGGGGCGAGCAGTAGCGGCGGGAGCGGTTGGACGAGGTGTCCAGGAACGCCCGCCGGCAGCGCGGCTCCTGGCACCTGCCGAGCCGGTCCACGCCCAGCTCCGCCACCACCGCGGCCAGGCCCATCACGGCGCCGGCCGCGTCGTCGTCGGCCAGGTGGAGGTGCCAGCCCCGGCCGTCGTGGTCGGTGAGCTGGGGACGTACGGGGTAGCGCACGAGCAGGGCGTTCAGCCGCTCGACCGCGGCCGGCTCGTCGTCGGCCGCGTCGAACACGGCGGCGAGCTCGTCCCGCAGGCCTCTCAGCTCAGGCGGCGGATCCGGGTCGTTGACCAGGCGGAGGGCCCACTCGGCGTAAGAGGTGAGGTGCATGCCGGAGTATTACACGATCAGCCCGCCGGCCGCTGGCTGAGGAAGCGCGCCCCCCCAGGGGGGGGCCCCCCGCCCGGGGTA
>NZ_JBEFAK010000064.1:0-48641 GCF_040137845.1 Nonomuraea sp. B19D2
CTGAACGACCAAGGAGATACGACGTCAGCGGGCAACCACCCCGATTTTCAGGCCAGAACGGCCTCCTCCACCAGGGGAGATCGGAGACTAAAGCGGGTGCCGCAGGTTCGAATCCTGCCGGGGGCACTCTTCCGACCAGGACTTTGGCCACTGACCTGCGGCTTTCCGGCCGCAGGTTTTTGCTTGGTGGACCTTGCTAGGCAGCCGAGAGCGCCCGTACGCAGCCGTAGGGCCATGATCCGGGGATATGGTCGGGATGATCTTGACGGTGTTTTCCAGGTCACGCACAGAACATGGGCCCCTTCATAGGGTACGGGCGCTCACGCTGATCGAGTCGACACCAGCACGTCCTGAGCGCGAGAAGCCGGTGGCCGTCTTCATTTCACGATGCCAGGCCTGTGAGCAGGCCAACTCGTACACACTCCCGTAGACGCCGCCCTCGGACTCAGTAGATCAGGTCGTCCTCCCGGATCGGCGCTACGGACGGTACCCCTGCGCTTGAAGGTCGAACAATGACGCGTACCGTCCGCCGGATGACATCAGTTCCGCATGGCTTCCCTGCTCGGCGACAGAACCATCTTCGAGCACCACGATCCAGTCGGCCATGCTGACCGTCGAGAATCGATGCGAAACAAACAGGGCTATCGCACCGGACGCCTCGGCGACCTGGCGCGCCCTTGCCACTTGACGTTCGAACAACAGGTGCTCCGACTGCGCGTCGAGAGCAGCGGCCGGCTCGTCAAGAATTAGGAAGACCGTGCTCCGGCGCATCATCGCCCGGCTCAAGGCTAGCTTCTGCCACTGGCCGCCGGACAGGTCCCGGCCGTCCGGGAGGCTTGTGCCGATCCCAGTCGCCAGACCGTCCGGCAGCTCCTTCAATACTCCGTCGGCGCCGGCGTCGCGCAGCGCCCGGCGAGCGGCCTGCGCATCATCGACACGCGGCAGATCGCCGACGCCCACGACATGCTGCGCCGGAAACTCAAAGCGGACGAAGTCCTGGAATGCGGCGGACATAACATCCCGCCACGCGTGTGCGTCCAGGCCCGTCATATCCCTCCCATCGACGAGAACGCGTCCTGCGCTCGGCCGGTATAGTCCGCACAGCAGTTTCACCAAGGTGCTTTTGCCCGCACCATTTTCACCCACGAGCGCTACCACCGAACCTGCGGGCAGCACTAGGTCGAGACCGCGCACGACGTCCTTGTCAGTGCCTGGATAGCGGAAGCAGACACCCTCCAGCCGTATACCGTCATGCAGAGCTTCCGGCGCGGCATCTGTGCCGTCGGCCATGGCCGCGTCCTCGCGGGCGGCGGCCATCACTCGACGCATTCGCGCGCCGATCCGCCCGGCGCGTTGCATGTCGAAAGTGAGGCTAAGGATCTGGGTCACACCGACGGCGACCTGCCGAGCCAGAACAAGAGCGAGGACCACATCGTCGGCTCCGGCGTGCCCGGAGACCGCATCGCGCACCACAAGTAGCAGCGCCAAGCCGTAGGCCGCTCCAAAAACCACCTGTCCGGCTGTGCGGACTACTGCCGCTATGGTCTCAGCGCGGCGGGTCCGCGCCGCAGCCCTACTAATCAGTTCCTCCTGACGGCGTGTCAGTTCCAGGCTGAGCCCAGCCAGGCGAATCTCCATCATCGGGCCCGGCCGCTGAGCGAGCGTCAGCAGGTCGTGGGCGCGGCGGTGCTGCGGCTCTACAGCCTTTCGGATGCGCTCGCACAGCTCCGTGGCGTAGCGTCCCGCGAAGTAGGGGGCGAGCGCCGCGACTGGCAGGAGCATGAGCAGCGGCTGAAGCTGCCCTAGCAATGCGACGGTCACGAACATCTGGACGATGATCGCCAGTGTCTCCAACAGACCGCGCACCACATTGTGCAGCCCGAAGACGTCCTGCTGAAGTAGTGACATCTCGTCAGCGAATTCAGGGTCCTCCTGCCGATCCAGTGTCGCGCTGCTCTGAGTAGCCCGCACAAGACGCGCTGTGGTGGCCAGGAGAGCCCGCTCCCCCAGCACGGAAAAGATTATCGACGTGAAATGCCCCGTAGTCAGCTGGATTACGGCCAGCACGGCCACCCCGCACCCTGCGAAGGCGGCGACACCCGGCCGACCGTATGCAGCGGCCCCGACTAGCTCCGCCAGCGCCAAGCCGAGAAGCGGACGGGAGATCGCCCCAGAGAAGATCAGCAGGACGCCGCCGACTGCGCGGGCTGGATCTTCCCGCAGCAGCATCCAGCATGTGGCGAAGGCGTCGTGTGTGCCTCGGAGCCGTCCTTCCGGCCTTGACTTGATCGCAGCCATCATGACTCGTCCCCAGCTCCCGCACCAGTGGCCACGGCGAATGGAGCGCTTTGTAGCGCGAACATGCGCGCGTACTGCCCGCCGAGCTCCATAAGCTCGGCGTGGGTGCCGTTCTCGACGACGCGGCCGCCGTCAAGCACGACGATCTGGTTGGCCCGGCGGACGGTGGCGAACCGATGCGACACCACGATAGTGGTCGTTCCGCGCGTCAAATCCAGGAAGTTGTCAATGAACTCCGCTTCGGCGCGCACGTCCATGCTCGCGGTCGGCTCATCCAGGATCAAGACCGAAGCGCCGTTGTCCACCGCCAGCATCGCCCTAGCAAGAGCCACGCGCTGCCACTGTCCGCCGGACAGCTCTGTGCCGCCCCGGTATTCACGGCTGAGCACAGTATCGAATCCCTGATCCAGTCCTTCCAGGAAGCGGTCAGCGCCGACACGCTCCGCAGCCCGCCTGACCGCCGTCCGGTCTGCGACCAACTCGGCCGCACCAAAGCCGATGTTGTCGGCAGCCGAGAGCGGGTAGCGGCCGAACTCCTGGAAAACACCAGCGATGCGGCGCTGCCACTGCGCGGCGTCTATGCTCTTGATGTCGACACCGTCCACATTGATCCGGCCGGACTGCGGCTCGTAGAACCGGCACAGTAGTTTGATCAACGTGGTCTTTCCCGCACCGTTGGCGCCCACCACGGCGAGTGATGTCCCGGCCCTCAGATTCAGTGTTAAGCCGGACAGCACCGGTTGGGCTGTGCCCGGGTAAGTGAAAACGAGGTCCTCGAAGTGGATCGACTCGGTCACCGACATGGCCGATACGGTGGGAACGGCGTCCGGTACCGCAATGGGCGGCCCAGCGGCGGCCATCGCCGCCTCTACCCGCTCAAGGTGACGCACGCTAGTGAGGCCGTAGGAGATGATGTAGTCCGATTCATCGAAACTGGCACCAATACTGAGCGCGCCGATCACCGCCTGTGCGACCAGCATAGTCGAGCCTACGGACAGCCCTCCGCCGAAGTTCGGCCAGGCCAGCCCCACCAGCGCCAGCGCCCCACCAAAGGCCGTGACCGTCGCGGCCAACACGAAGGGCCGAACGAAGGCCGCAGAGCGGATGTTCCAAAGCATGCGGAAGTACCCGAGACCTTCCTCCTGACCGCGGTCGGCCAGCCACCCAGCCAGCCCGAAGATACGCGACTCCTTCCCGATCGTGGGCCCCAGAGTGAAGGCAGACAGGAAGGAGTGCCGTCGCCGCTGCGCAATCGTCTTGACAATCGCCGATGAGTAGGCGTTTGCCCCCCGCCGATGTGTGACCCGTAGTACCAAACCTCCGAGCCCAGCGGCCGTCGCCGCGAGCCAGGTGAACTCGACCCCGATGACGACTAACGCCCCGGCGAACTCGGTATATCGGGCCAGCAGCGTCAGCGACGCCGCCGCAGCCGCGCCAGGAGTTGCGTACCGCCGCATCCCTGCGACCGCCTCGTCCAGCGCCGCTCGGACGTCAGGCCGCTCCATGACGGCAATTCCCGGTGCACGGTAGTTCGTGGACATGAGTCGCCGGTATACGTGAATGTCGACCCGGTACTGGATCCCCCACGCCAGCATCCGCTGCACTGGCGCCAGCACCTGCCCAAGCACCAGGGCACCCGCAGCCAGCCCCATAGATATCTCGAGCTCCCGCCATGCATCCGACTCGATTCCGCCAACCGCAGCCGCACGCACATTTCCCACAGCCGCACTGCTGAACACCATGAACGCGAGCGGCGCCGCTCCGACTGCCAGCTGAAGGAGGAGGCTGGCGGTGACAGCCGATCTAGAGGCGTGTCGCAGGAGTTTGAGCAGGTTAAGGCGCTCGTGGAGAACGCTCAGTGGTTTGAATGGTGAGCACATGGAGGTCAGCTCTCTTGTTGTGGCAGAGGTACGATACGGCTGAGGCCACAGCCTTGATCGGAGCGCGAGACCATTCGAGACCCAGCGATTCGTCTGCCAGCACTCGTCTCAAAAGCGCTGCCGACGCGTTATCGACGGCTCAGCTCGAGGTCTGATCCGGCGTACATACAACGCCTCAGACTCTCATCTGGTACCGATTCCCATGCCCACTACACGCAGCCCTCTCAGGAGCTCGGAAGGTGACCACCGGCTGTCACGAGGAGAGATTAGAGCCGGACAGTGAGCACGGGACCAGCCTAGTCGGCGACTGGTTCGAAAGTCTCAATGCACCCAACCTTTCGATTGCCCTTATTCCAGAAGCATCTACGGCATGATCTCGAATCCTGACCACGTCAACGGGCCTTGGCCTCGCATTGGGCATGTAACGCGCGGCCGGGCTCCTCGGCTGCCCAATTGAATACTACGAGTGAACAGCCAGCTGCATTTCGCCAGCGAAGCCTCCTGAAACTTTCCTACACCAGTAACAGCCAGTCTGCAAAGTCTTGACATCGTAGCCTTTGGGATGATCTCATCCAGGGCGTGATGGGACGCAAGCTACACAGCGGTGCCGTAGGCGCACCTCAATCCCGTCAGGAGCGCCTCGGCATTCCACGCTGCAAGACTGCCTAACAACCCGCTGATGGGAAGGTCGCAAAACGAAATGTCAGGGACTTCGAGGGGGTAGGACGTATCTAGACTACTTGATGACGGCAACGTCAAACCTATTGCAATGAGCCCAAAGCCGGATCACGGTCACGTGCGGCCACGGACACGTTTCAGCCAGACCGGTCGCCGGCGGACAACTGCCCGCTGGCTGTTTTGAAAGTATGAATTACATGGTTGCGTTTCGGCTTTGCATCAAGTACTAGTAGATCTTCAGGCGCCGAACAGTGGCCGCTCTCTCTCGAGGATCCCAGAAATTCTGTCTAGGTGTGCTCGCACAGACTGAGAAAGCACTCACTCTCGCCAGGCGTCACACCAGAGGCCACCTCATCTGGTGATCGTATCGCGTCCGGATTGGTGCATCGCATTGTATGCAAACTACGACAGGTGATGCTCTAGCGGAGCTACAGTAAGGAAACTCTTATAGTGCTCTACCTTGATCAGGCCGCCACCTCACATCCAAAACCGCCACAAGTCGTGGAAGCCATGCAGAGCTACATGGCGCTCGGCGGAAATCCGGGGCGCTCTGGACACGCCATGGCGACCGCAGCCGAGGAAACGATCTGGCAAGCGCGAGAGTCTGCCGCAGAACTCTTCGGTGCCGCGGATGCCAGTAGAGTCGTATTCACTCTAAACGCCACCATGGCGCTGAACATGGTAATTAAAGGGCTGCCCCGGCGCGGGGCCAGAGTGCTGACCAGCGGATTCGAGCACAATTCGGTGGCGCGGCCGGTACATGCCCTGGCCTCAGAAGGCATCAGTTGGACGATTATCAGCGGCGACAGCGACAATCCGGTCGATCTGAACCAGATGGAAGCCGAGCTTGCTCAGGGAGATGTCCACCTGGTGGTTGTGGCCCATGGGTCCAATGTGACAGGCGCGGTGGCGCCATTAGAAGAAATCTCGTCTCTGTGCAGTCACTATGGCGCCTTCCTCTTGGTAGACGCTGCACAGACAGCCGGACACATACCGTTACGAGTCGGCGCAACTGATCTGATTGTCTTTTCTGGGCATAAGGGTCTCCTTGGGCCTCAAGGTGTCGGTGGCCTGGTGCTGGGAAGCGAAAGTCCCAGCATCGAGGCACTCATAACGGGTGGAACTGGTGGACGTTCGGAACTGATGGAGCATCCACGTTGGTTGCCGAATGCGCTGGAGGCAGGAACTCCGAACGGTGTTGGAATCGCGGGCCTGGCCGCAGGAATAGCGCATGTGAAGGCTGTTGGATTCGATGCGATATCAGGCCAGGAACGTTCCATCAGAGAAGCCTTCGTTTCCAAGCTCGAAGCAGCAGATCGGGACCTTTGTTATAGATGGCCTTCATCTGCGCGCCCAATGCCAGTCGTATCTGTGAGGATTCCGGGGCTTCGTTCGGGAGAAGCAGCAGCACTTCTGGAAGAACGTTATCAGATCCTCGTTCGTGGTGGACTCCATTGTTCGCCTTTGGCTCATCGGAGTCTGGGAACCCTAGGCGATGGGACTGTCCGAGTCAGTTTCAGCCATCAGAATACCCCGGCTGAGGCACAGCAGGTGGCTGATGCGATTCTAGAGCTGGTATGCGAGCATGAAAAGAAAGGGCATTATTAAGACATGGAAGGCTGCATTTTCTGTCAGCGAGAAGCGGGTATAGTGTGGAGTACCGACAACTTTTACCTGCAACTCGATGACGCTCCGATAGTTGAAGGGCACACACTCCTATGCCCCCGTGACCACTATTCGTCAATCGCCGATCTACCTGCGGATCTCCTACGTGAATGCGAATCACATCTCGAAATGGTCGCCTCTCTTCAGGAGAAAGAGTATGGCCCTCTAGTAATTTTCGAACATGGCCGCACCGGCCATTGCGTGAGATTAAATGCAAGTGAACGCATGTGTAACCATGCACACCTTCATATTCTGCCCATAGAACACGATCTTGCGGGATCTATAAATATGGGAGAATCCGCCGGATGGGAGACGTTGACAGAAGTCGCACAGCTTGCATCTGATGTCAGCGGCTACATCATCGTTAAATCCATCGCATCTAAAGGATCCTTTGTTCCGATAATGCGCCCACTTCCTCCTCATTATCTTCGAACGGTCGCAAGCTCGTTGATAGGAAACAAACACCTGGCCGACTGGGAGAAGACTATTACATGGAAGAGAAGCCTTGAGCTTAAGAGGCGTGCTGGCGACCGGCTCGTTACGAGATTCCAAAAAGGCGCCTGAAGAGCTTGCGCACCTGACTGCTAGCCTGCGCTGAAGGCAACGCACCACCTTGCTTTGTATTCCCTCGCAGCGGAAAGAGGATGATTTTAATGCGAATCATGGTGACCGGCGCCCAAGGATTTATCGGCCGAAACCTCTGCAAGAGCTTGGTGGACCATGGCATAGCGATAACTCGTGTGGACAACTTGTCTGTTACTCCTGTAGTTGCGCCGCCGGGCGACTTCAATCCGATCTCGGTCGAGGATTTGAAGCCTGCAGACCTTTCCTGTACGGATCTCGTTTTCCATCTGGCGGCGCACAAGAGCGTGCCACTTTCTTTCAACCAGAAGAGTGCCGAACGTAATCTCACCGCTGATCATCATCTGCTGCGCATTGCCGGCGAAGCAGGCGTACCTCGAATCTTTATTGCTTCAAGTTGCGAGGTTTATGGAGAGGCAGGTGGCGCTCTGAATTCTGAGGAAGATTTAGCGGCCCCCCGGTCCCCCTATGCGGTCTCCAAACTGGCAGCTGAGCACCTCGCCAGAGTATACAGCAGTATTTACAAGGACTCTCGCTTCACCGCTCTAAGATTTTTCAATGTATATGGCTGGGATGAAGGCAGAGACGCAGTGATCCCAGGCTTTGTCACATGCGCCCTGGAAGGCCGACCACTCCAAATTGAAGGAGACGGTGAACAGAGGCGAGACTTCTCACACATTGATGATATTATCCGTGTTCTTATGCGGATAATCAACTGTAGCGAGCTACCCCCGATTCTCAACATCGGGAGCGGTCGAAGCTATTCCGTCAATGAGGTAATGAAGATAATAGGATCCCTTTGCCCCGAGATCATTGTAAATTGGACTCTTGGACGAGTAAACGAAATTACAGAATTCCGCGCCGACACGTCCACACTCCGCGGCCTCCTCGGGGGGTCCCAACCTGGGCGCTCGCTGAAGACTGGAATAGCCCAGGTCATGAATCAGATTCGGGAGAGTGGCCAACCGGGTTAGCTAGATCCAAGCGTTGCGTCCAGGTAAGTGCATCGAGAGGAGATGGTGATGGCGTCTTCGGCCAGTAAGGCGATGACAGACGTTCTTCTTTGCGACCTCGGAGGCGTGTTCTTTGACATCTCGTTCGAGCGCGCAATCAACGTTTGGCGAGAGCTCGGTTTCTCTCAGAAAGAAGAGCTGACCGTCGGCTCCGTTCTCACTAAGGAGTTCTTCGCATTTGAGGCTGGCAAGCTGGACGAACAGGATTTCCTTGCCATGCTCGAACGGTCGATCGGTTGGTTCGGACCTCGTGAACTAATGGTCGAGGGTTGGAACTCTATCTATGGTTCAGTGAATGCCGACGTGGTGAGGTTCTTGCTGGATCTACGCGGCGCTGGATGGACCTTGATCGGAGTGAGTAACACGAACCCCATTCATGAACCAGTTTGGCGTGCCAGATTTGGAGGCGCATTGTCTGTATTCGATCGCGTGGTCACCTCAATCGAGGCGGACAGCTCCAAGCCGTCTCGGGAATTCTTTGATTATACGTTGTCCAGTCAACCGAACGCTCGGCCAGTTCTCCTCGATGATCGTTTGGAAATCGTCAATGAAGCTAGAAATGTCAATGTCGCCGCATTTCACTATGATGGTCCAGAGAGACTTTCGAGACTTAGCGTAAAGCTACTGAAGAGAGAAGATTTCACGTGCGCGAGTTGGCTGGAGAGCCAACTCGACTAGATAAGGCTCTCCAGTAGCACGTCAGCATCGATGAGGAATGGGAGTGTTCTAGTGGGATGCGATCCCCGGGAGACCGTGCATGAAAATCCGTGGTTTTCCGTCGTTAAGAGCACATTCAATGACGAAACTTTCTGGTCTGTAGCTTTCCATCGCGAGGCGGTGGCAATTATTGCCGTCGCGCCCTCCGGGCGGATCGGCCTAATTCAGGAGTACAGGCCAGCTATCTCCCGTGCTGTTTGGGATATCCCCGCCGGGGCGATGGAGCATGGCGAGCTTCCAGCGCAAGCGGCAGTGAGAGAGGCGCAGGAGGAGTTGGGCCTTCCTGAGGACGTGTTCGGCTCACCACAACAGCTCGGAGTATGCACGCTCTCCCCCGGGAGTACCAACCAGAGAATGCACCTCTTCAAGGTACCACTCCATCGTGAGGCGGGAAGCCCAGAGTCGCGGTCCAATGACTCGGGCATCTTGGAGCAGCGCTGGGTGACGCTTGACGAAGCGAGATCCTTCCTTTCCGAGGGAGGATCATCTCACAGTCAATTGGCGCTTGCCCTCTTCGAACGAGAGGCGCTGATTGAATCGTGGAGCGCAAGTAATGGTGCCGCCCCACACTAAATGGCGTTGGAAGTCGCAAATGATTTTAGTGAGTTGACCCCTGATCTCGACGAGTAGTAGCAGCAGGAGTGCCTATGAGCAGCAATCACAGCGACACAGATCATCTGGCGGCAACCTTCACAGAGGCCGTGTCCTCAGTGGACTCTACGCATAGGGCCACTGGATACGATAGGTGCCCTGACGGATATTACTGCATGTTTTCTGGCCTGAATGGAAGCGGCGATGTGGCCGTTATTGAGGAAGCGATTCCAGATCTCGCTTTACTGAACATGGAAAGGAGGGCAAAATCGGACTGGAACCGGACAAAACATGTGGTCTACCTCTACACTGAATCAAACTATGACGGATTCGTGACGACAACGGGGCCCGACAGCAAGGGGAATTTTTACTCAAAATTTCGCGATGTCTTCACCTCTGCTCGTGTTGATCGCCAGGACGAAGGTCCTAGAGCGATTTCCTTGAGGCCAGCCGACCTTGAGCCACTTGGTAACGGCAATGGGTCCATTCGGAGTCCATTTTGGAGGCAGACCACGTGCCATGCTGAAGGAAGGTACATGCCGTGATCGGTAGCGCCTACCTGCGGTATCCCCATGTCCGCCATGAGCTGGTCGCCTTCGTCGCGGCCGATCATGTCTGGACAGTTCCGGTTGACGGAGGCATGGCCCAGCGGCTGACGGTCGATCCTGCGCCCTCCGCCCATCCGAGGCTTTCGCCCAATGGCATGAACCTTGCCTGGACGAGCACACCACACGGCCAGCGCGACATCTACGTCGGCGAAGTCGGGAACGGAGAAATACGGCGGCTCACGCACTGGGCACACCGCACGACGCGGATGCGGGGTTGGACTCCTGAGGGGGACATCCTCGCGATCACGGCGATAGGCGAGCCCTTCTCGCGGCATACTTGGGCACACCGTCTGTCGCTCTCGGGTGGCGCCGGGGTGCGCCTCCCCTACGGCCCCGTCGTAGACCTGGACGTCGGTACTTGTTCAGTGCTGCTGCTGACCAGTGCGGTGGGAGGCGAGCCAGCATTCTGGAAGGGCTATCGCGGCGGCGCCCGCGGTCGGCTGTGGGTGTCGGTCGCAGGTAAGCCGTTCGCCCAGATCCACGCTGACATTCAAGGGTGCCTGGCCAGCCCTATGATCGTCGGCAGCCAGATTGCGTTCCTTTCGGACCACGAAGGTACGGCGAACCTTTATGCATCAGAAATGGATGGCTCCGGGCTGCGCCGTCTTACCGACCATGCCGGCTTCTATGCTCGCAATGCCTCGACCGACGGTCGCCGCATCGTGTACCAGCGTGCCGGAGAGATTTGGCTCCTGGACGGCCTTGACACCGCACCACAACGGGTCGAGGTGCAACTGCCGCCCAACGCCGAGCCGCGCTCCGTAATTTCGTTCGCCGCAAACCGGTTCTCCAGCAACAGATCGGGTGACGCCGCCGCGATCGGGGTTGGTGGGACGGTGCACTGGCTGATCCACGACCCGCCATCGGTGCGGGTGGTCACCGCCGACGAGGGCACGCGCGTACGGCATCCGATGATGGCCGGCGACTGCAGTGTGATCTGGGTGGCCGAGAACGCTGATCATGATCAGGCACTTTTCCTCGCCGACCCAACAGCGCCGGAGCCGGTACCGACCCGAATCGCCACGGCAATTGGACGCGTCGCGCAACTTGCCGCGTCGCCGGACGGCGCATCGGCCGCAATCGCCACCGAGGATGGCCGTGTGCTGCACGTGGGGCTGGACAGCGGAAAGATCAGCCAGCTCGCTGTCGGCAACGGTCCGGCCAGCGGACTGTGCTTCTCGCCGGACTCCGCGCGTCTGGCCTGGTCGCACCACGTCGACGTGGGTCTGCGCATCATCTGCATAGCCACTCTGCGAGACCAGGGCATCATCCAACTCACCGAGGCACAGTTCGCTGACACCGATCCGGTGTTCACCTTGGACGGCCGCCATTTAGCCTTCCTGTCACGGCCGTCAGCCTGCCCCCGCGAAGCGTTGCAGGCACCAATGTTTTCCCGCCCGCAGCTGGCTTCCCTTGCCCACGGCGATATCCAAGCGCTGCCAGTAACAGAGGGCGACTACTCCGGGCTGCGTGCGGTGTCCCAGGGCCTGGCGTGGTTGCGGGATGGGAGTCTTGAGGTGTTCGAACTCAAATCCCTCAAGCAGGTTTCTATTGCGGCGGGCGTGGACTGGTTTGAGGCCAGCGGCGATGGATCCAGTCTCTTCTTCGGCAAGCAGGGCAAGGTGTTTTGCTGTTCCGTAGACCTTGGCTTTGACGCCAAGTACGAGATGGATCTGAGCCAGATTTCCGTCGAGGCGGACCGGGCCGCAGTGTGGCGGCAGGCATGGGCAGAGGCAGGCCGCATCGTGCGTCACGACTTCTGGGATCCACGGCTTCCCAGCATCGACTGGGAGGAGAAGATGGGCCGTTATCGGCCGCTGCTCGATCTGATCCGCACCGCTGACGAGTTCGAGGATCTGCTGACGGACCTGCATGGTGAACTCCGGACGTCCCACACCTATGTGTGGGGGCCGGACTCCTATGGCTGGGGGCGGCCAGACAACGCGCCGGGCCTGCTCGGAGCCGACCTCGTGCAGGAGCGGCAACCTGATGGACCTTGGCGCATCTCGCGGATCATCGCGGGTGACCGAGCCGATGAGTTGGCCAGGTCCCCGCTGACTGAGCGCGCGGCCTCTGGCGAGACTGCTCGTGAAGGCGACCAGATCCTCGCAGTCGATGGACAAACTGTGGAGGGCGCGCGGGGTCCATGGCCGTTGCTAGACGGGTCCGCCGGGAAGTCGGTGAAGCTCATGCTTGCCGGAAACTCCGGGGCTGATTCGAGAGAAGTCGTTGTCATACCATTGTTAGACGACGAACGGCTGCGCTACCAGGACTGGATCCGGCGCCGTCGGGGCGAGGTCCATCGCCGCAGCGGCGGACGGGTCGGTTACGTGCATATCCCAGACATGCTGCCACGTGGTTGGGCACAGTTCAGCCGCGATGCAAGACGCGAAATGCGCTGCGATGGTCTCATTGTTGATATCCGATGGAATCGGGGTGGTTATGCCTCCCAGCCGATCCTGGACCGCCTCTCGAGACGGCTGATCGGGCAATACCACCCGCGCATAGGCCAGCCGTACACATTCCCGGAGACGATGCCGCGTGGACCGATCGTGCTCTGCGTCGACGAAGGCACCGGTTCAGACGCGGAGATGTTCGCCGCCGCAGTTCAGGGTCTCGGCCTTGGCCCGGTTGTAGGCGCCCGCACTTGGGGCGGAACGGTGAGTTTCGGTGAGGTGCATCAACTTCTTGATGGCACCCGAATCACGGTGCCCACTCTCGGCCTGCGCTTTGAGCAGCACGGTTGGGAGGTGGAGAACCGCGGAATCGTGCCCGATTCTGAGGTGATCATCCGGCCCGAGGACTGGGCGCGGGATCATGACCCGCAGATCGCCCGTTGCCTGCAGATTGCGATGGAGTTGTTGGATGGCTGACTTGCGCGACCTGAACAATCGCGCTCTGACCGTGCTGCAGCCCTGCTTCGACGGAACGACCCCGCCGGACTGGTTGCGTGCCATGCTCGACGATGGTCTGAGTGCTATCACGCTCTACCGGCGCAACATCAGCTCCGAGGAGCAGTTGGCGGCGCTGACCTCAGAGCTACGGCGGCACCAGCCCGAACTTATCATCGCCGTCGACGAGGAAGGGGGTGATATCACCAGAGTGGAGGGGCAAGGCAGCTCCTTCCCAGGCAACGCTGTGCTCGGCGCCATCGACGATGTTGCGTTGACCGAGTCGGTAGGCGAGGCGATCGGTTCCATGCTTGCCCGTTGCGGGGTGAACCTCGATCTTGCCCCAGTGGTGGATCTATACAATCCCACCAGCTCGGTCATAGGCACCCGATCCTTCGGCATGGACCCAGATCTCGTCGCACGACACACCGCGTCTTATGTGAAGGGTATACAGGCCTCCTGCGTCGCCGCATGCGCGAAACACTTTCCGGGGCATGGCCAAACAGCTGAGGACTCGCACTTCACCGCGCCCCGCGCCGCAGAAGACGCCAAGCTTCCCCCACACTTGGTCTCATTCCAAGCCGCGATCTCGGCTGGCGTTAAAGCGATCATGTCAGCGCATCTGGTACTGCCGCGCTACGGTGAACTGCCAGCCACGCTCAATCGCCTCGTGCTGGATGGGCTCTTGCGCAAGGATCTCCGCTTCGACGGTGTGGTCATCACGGACGGAATGGAGATGGAGTCGATCGTCAAGCCCTTCGGACTCGAGAAGGGCACCGTGATGGCGCTCGCGGCGGGCGCCGACTTGATATGCGTGGGCGGCGGGCTGCCCAACAAGGACACAGTCGTAACCTTGCGCGCCGCCCTCGTTGACGCCGTAGTTCGGGGGCGCCTGAGCGAGGAGCGACTGCACGATGCGGCGAGACGGGTTAGGGCCCTCGCCACGTGGGCGCATCCGGTCGCGGCGAGCGATGTCGACTTGCGAGTGGGCCTGGTGGCCGCTCGGTTGGCAATCACCCGCCAGGGGATCGGCAGCCCCCTCGACCAGCCGCCGCACGTGGTGGAGTTCTCCCAGGACACAATCCACGGTGGACGGGGGATGCCCTGGGGACTCGGCTGCCCAGCGGCGAAGGCGTTTTTGGACCGTCTGCTGCCCGGGACGACGTGGCATAGCGTGCGGCACGACGAGCCATACCTTCACGATGTGCTCGCCGCGGCTGAGGCACGACCTCTGATTCTTTCTGTACGTAACTTGCATCGCCACGAGTGGATGAGGCGGATGGTGCGAGACATCCTCACTACACGCCCCGACGCGGTGCTGATCGAGGCTGGGATGCCAATCGGCTTGCCCGACACCGGCGCTGTGATAGCGGCGCATAGCGGATCACTAGCATCCGCGATCGCTGTGGTTGAGGTGCTCACGGAGCGCTCCTGGGATGATGTGCATGGTCACCAAGCTCAATAACGCTCGCGCCTGATCACCTGCTCTCGCGGCGGTCAGTGTGGCACCAATATTGCAGGCGGCTAGGTATGCCCCCTGCGGGAAAGGCGGCGCAGGATGAGTCCCGAGAGGACCGTCACGATTCATGTCGGGTATGACGAGCACGTCGGGGATTACGAGGCCACGGGCGAATGTTACGAGGTCGCGGAGGTGGCCAAGGCCGGTCTCACCGACGCCGATGACATCGCTGAAGTGAGGTTTGCCGCTCGGACCGCCACAGATCTTCGTCGCGCAACGGTGTTCGAGCACTGGCTGCCGATGGCCTCCCGCTTCCGACTGGAGCTGGCACATGTTCCAACGCACAAGGGCCCACCCTTGCCGTCGGTAAATGATGAGGATCTGTGGTCTCGGGGCATGGCGCTGCGTCCGCAGGACGGCATTAACCAGACTGTGAGGGTCTGGGAGTGCCTACAGCAGATAGCCGCTAAGAGATCGGCCAGCGGTAGCTGGGAGATCGACTTGGAGTTTTGCCACCGCGTCCCCCTGGGAGCGATTCTCACTGCTGTGTGTCGAGCGCTCGACGGCCACCGATCCATGCGATCAGGTCCGGTGGCCGGTCCCACAGGGCCGGGTACCGTCTTCCCACGCTTGGCGCTGATCAAAGACCCTGCCCGACATCGGTTCGTTACCCGCGCTGAGTTGGTCGAGGGCACCGTGATTGCGGTGGCGGCGGGGCCCGAGATCGCGCGGACCCCGCCGGTGGATGAGCGTTCGGTGAATCCAACGGGTTTCCTGCGCCGCGTTGGCCCGTCCTTCGGCAGCCTAATCAGCGTCGAGAACCGGCACAGCGTCGTAGTTCCTGGACTCCCACCGATCCGGCTACCGCTGAGCGGCGAGGTCACCGACCGCGAGATCTCCGAGCTGCGCAGCGTGCGCGGAATCCTGATCCCCTTTCCGTCACATGTGCAGGATCAACGCATCGTTGCACGCATCGTGGCTGGGTTCGGCGCAGCCGGGGTGCCCATTTATGGTGAACCGCACACTGAGTGGCCAGGACTACTCGGCGACGAGTTGGCCACGCTGTTCACAACCGCGACGAAAGAGTTGCTGTGCGACGACCTGTATCGAGAGGAGCACAGCATTCTACTGCGTCGGCACGTACTGCGGCACCATGGCACGATCGGGCGCCTGTACCCTGGCGAGCGCCCGCGCGTCAGCGTTCTTATGAGCACGAAGCGTCCGGAGATGGTGGCGCGCGCCGTCGCCCAGGTGCGCCGGCAACGCGACGTAGAAGTGGAGCTCGTCCTTGCCCTCCACGGCTTTCCGCCCTCGTTTGTTCCGCCGGACGTCGCGGCTGAGTGCCAGGTGATCTGCGTTCCATCCAGCGCCGCGCTGGGCGAAGTGCTTAACCTTGCCGCCGCACGCGCAGGCGGCACATTCCTGGCGAAGATGGACGATGACGACTTTTACGGGCCAGACCATCTCGCAGATCTATCGCTGAGCCAGCGATTCTCTGGCGCGGACCTGGTCGGTTTCTCTGGTGAGCAAGTATATCTCGCAGAGCTGGATCTCACTATAGGACGTATGGCCAACATGGAGGTGGAAAAGCCGACCTCTGCCGTCGGGAATGGAATCTTGATGGGTGGGTCACTCTTCATAACACGGTCCGCTTTCGACGCGCTCGGCGGGTTCAAGCCTGTGCCGCTGCACGAAGACGGCGAGTTGTGCGCGGCGGTACGAAGCGCGGGAGGCTTGGTCTACCGGCAGCATGGGCTCAACCACATCTACTACAGAGGGGCGCCAGAGAACCATTCTTGGCAGGTATCCAATGAGTGGTACCTCAATGGCAGTCCATATCGCTGGCCAGGTCTTCATTTCAATCGCCTGATGACTCAGCTGAGAGAGGAAGGTGCAAGGTTGGCAGACAATTAGTACCTACCAAGGGGCAGACTTACGCACCTTGGCAGCTCACCGCACACCTTCATCCCACGCACAATCCGTAGATGCCACATCCTTTTTCAAGGCGGAACACGCCAGCTTTGATTCGATGCGATGTCGAGGCTTTGGGATTGATTCGACACCTTCCTCCTTGACACTTATGGAAGGGTGTTTGTCGGATCTATAGTTTAACCAAGCGACGCGTCAGCAAAACACTGCAAGAAAAAGAAAGGGATAGTTCTGTGATAGAGACCAGGGTTCAAATGATCGGGACGCAGCGTTCCGGCTCCAATTTGCTCCGTCTAATGCTCGACCAATTGCCTGAGGTATTCGCTCCTCCATCCGTGCATGTGCTTAGAGACTTCCAGGATCTCGTTCCAGCATACGGCCCACTCACGGAGGATCAAAGTTTTCGATCCCTGATTCATGATGTAATTGCTGTCATCAATGAGAACGTCCTGAAGTGGCCTGTGGATTCTCTATCAGTGGACACTGTGTTCGATCAGTGTAGCGGCCGCACCTTGGAACATGTATATTCGGCTGTTCATGATGTCGCAGCGGATCGTTGCGCAAAGGCATGGGTTTCCAAAAGCCTCGAGAATGTAGAACGCCTGGACAGGATGCGAGAAGCAATTCCAGGCCTCCAAGTCCTTCACCTCCTTCGTGATCCGAGAGATGTGGCACTCTCCTTTACCAAGGCCCCGATTGGCCCGAAGCATCCAGTGGCGATCGCCTGGATATGGATAGAACATCAAAAATTAGCGGCGAAGCATGCAGAGGGCGCCGAGAGTTCTAGCTGGAATGAAGTTAGATATGAGGATCTAGTTGTTAGTCCTCGCGACACCGTCGAGCAGCTTTGTTCAGCTTACAATATCAGCTTTTCGGGCGATGTAACTGGCTTCTATCAGCGCCTGGATGCTAGAGAGGCTCCGGAGCTCTCGTCCCTATGGGCCAACCTGGACAAACCGGTACAGGCTGCGAATTCAGGAAAGTATAGACTCTCTCAGCATAGAGAGTTTGTAGAGGCTGTCGAGGAGGCGGCATATGATTCCATGATCACATGGGGGTATGAACCTCTATATGCTCGAGGCCAACGGCATTACTCTAGTACCCAGATCAACGACATCATGGATAAGGATTCGGAGCTCCGTCGAAAGCATCCAGAACAGCAGAATCCCCTCATCCAAGCGCCACACAAGCGTCGAGACGAGATCCTGGAATCAGTGCGACGGGCCATACCGTAGGAATTTGTCTGCCATCATCGATGCATGTCACTATCGTGGAGGCGATATGGGCGGTCGATTTGCGCGAATTAACAGCGAAAGTGAGTGGGTTCTACTCGTTCCTGACCGAAAAGGGATCAACTCCTTCGTGGACAGCGAGATCGACCCGGTACAATTAAATCAGGAAGTTTATCGCTCAGAGTGCCCGTTCTGCCCCCCAAGCCACCTGGCGAAGAGCTCATACGACACGCTCATCTTTCCCAATGAATATCCGCTTGTGAATTCAGCAGATCTACATGGCAAGCTACTTTCTGAAGACGGCCACCCCATTGCCGGGGTTAATGATGTCGTCATCTATACGTCAAAACACAATGAGTATCTCCATAAGTGCAGTGTTGATCAGATCGCAAATTTCTTTGCAAGGCTTCGCGACCGGCACATCTACCACTATAGTACAGTGGGGCTACGCTCGATATTCACTTTTATGGCAGTAGGTGCCCGATTTGGTCCTAGTCAGCTCCATCCCCACGGCCAGTTGCTGGGCATGCCTTTCACGCCACAACGAATCGACCGAATACTAGGCCCCGATGCAGATTCCTGCATGGTATGTTCTGAGCAGAATCGAGCCAAGGAACGGGAGTATTTAGTTTGGGAAAGCGATAACATCTCGGCGTACATGACCACCGCCCCCAGGGTTCCTTATGAGCTGTGGATCAGTACAAAGCGGCATGGCATTGGTTTTGTGGACCAAGATGATCGTGGATGTATCGAGCTAGCCGAAGCCGTTTGGCACTGCCTCTACGCGACGCAAGCTCATACATTCAATCCTTACCTTGTTGCCATATTCGACGTTGCGCCAACCAGCACTAACAAGCATCTGAGGCTTGAAATCATGGCCTTTGGACGACCCAACGGCGCAGATAAATACCTAGGGGCTTTCGAGCTCTCCTTGGGTGTCTATATCAATCCTACCGATCCACGTGATATCGCGAGAACCTTGAGGTATCGGCTAAACAGCCTGAATGCGTAGCAGGACTGAAACTCCTCAGCTGGACAGACACCCACGAGGTTATCCGGCTGGGCGGGTAAAAGCTTCTCAGAGTCCACATGACAAACACCATGCCTGATGATCGTTGAATGCCTCCGCCAGTCGATACGATAACGATGAACGGCGCGCGGCTGACCACCGAAGACAAAGGGCGGCCCGGCAGCATGACCGGCCAAAGGCTTGCGGAAAATACTCATGATATGCACCAGGCAGGCGGCCGAGCTGAACCCCTCAATAAGGGACAAGCGGATCACGGCGCACCTTTGTGGCGAGCTCCTCGACACAGGTATGGATCTGGCCACCATGCAGGCCCGGTGGGGCGTTCCTCCTCCGCGACCACTGCGACTGGCGGCCGGAATACACCCGCTGCGAAGCGCTCAACCGGCTCCATTTGCCCCGCCGGTGGGGACAAGGGCTTCGGGAGGCGTAATCATTGCCGCCCGGTTTCGTATGTTTCGCGTACGCACAATTCGCAAGGGCGCTGCAATGAGCGCACGACGCTGGGTCACACCCGACTGTGACACGCAGCGTTGGCGTCGGCTGCGCTCATCATCTCCGCTATCACCGACGCGGCCTTAGCTTCCATCTGGAGCGCCGCTCCAGCCCCGCCACCGCCCACGTAAAATCGTTCACCGTGTTCAGAGCCAGAGGCCCCACCAGCACCGGCCCGGCGAAGACGGCAATGACTGCGGTGGCTGTAGCTGGTCTGATCCTCGCCACCATCGAAGTCGCCACTGTGGGAGCTCTTTCCCCGCTGCTCCTGGACTGGGCTCGAGCGACGGCTGGGTGATGATTGCCAGGACGCCAGAGGGCTGCGGTGGGAGCGCAGTCTAGTGGATGCGGACGCAGTGGTGTCGGTACCCGTTGCGAACCTTACTATTGTGCTCCCGCCGCCTTCCCCTCGACGACCCTCGGGTGGAGGTCACCGGGGATCGGCCGCTGACGGAGCAGTGACTGGCCCACATGGCGTTCTAACCCAACCCGACTTGAAGCCTGGGCGGTCCAGTGCCCGTCGGGCCGAGCTCAGAATTCCATGTGTGTGTTGGGGTCGCCGCCCATGCGGCCATCGTTGTCGAGCGAGCCTATCGTGGCCATCTCGTCGTCCGACAGGCTGAAGTCGAACACCTCAATGTTCTGTCGCATGCGATCGGGGTTGGCCGATTTGGGGATCGGCACGGCGCCGAGCTGCAGGTGCCAGCGGAGCACCACCTGGGCGGGGGTACGGCCGTGCGCGGCGGCAATCTCGCTCACGGCGGGCTCGTCGAATAGCTTGGGGCCGCGCCCGAGCGGGGTCCACGACTCGGTCGCGATGCCATGCTCGGCGTGCCAAGCACGCAGCTCGCTTTGCGGGAAGGCGGGGTGAAGCTCGATCTGGTTGACGGCCGGCCAGACGCCGGTCTCCTCCACCAGGTGCGAGATCTGCTCCGGCGTGAAGTTGGAGACGCCGATGGAGCGGGCCAGGCCCTGCTCCTGCAGGCGGACGAAGGCGCGCCAGGTGTCGACGTAGAGCCCCCGGCCCGGCAGCGGCCAGTGGATGAGGTACAGGTCGATGTAGTCCAGCCCGAGTCGGGCACTGCTCTCCTCGAACCCGCGCAGGGCCGCGTCGTATCCGTGCTGGGAGCCACGCAGCTTGGTGGTGACGAACAGTTCCTCGCGGGGCACGTTCGCGTCGGCGACCGCGGCGCCTACGCCGGCCTCGTTGCCGTAGCTAGCGGCGGTGTCGATGAGCCGGTAGCCCCGTGAGATGGCGTGCGTCACCGCCTTGTGGGCCTCGTCGTCGTCCATGGGCCAGGTGCCCAGGCCAAGCCGCGGCATCTGGTGTCCGTCACGAAGTTTGATGCTCATGAGTGTGGTAGTGCCCTGATGCCGTGCGAGCCAATCTTTGTCAAATTTCGTCCCCCATGGGAGTCATGTACCTGACATCGCATGTTGGATCCTCCGGCATCGCTGATCCCGTGAGCCCATGCCGGTTTGGCAGTAGTGCTCGACGAGACTTCGCCTGCCCCTTATCGTCACATTGATCCCGGGGGAAAGCCGTCTCAAAGATCCGAAGGATCCCGACCGATGGCGACGCAGGAAGAGATCAATGCCGCTCGACGCACGATCGAGCTTTTACGTGACCAGCACGCCAACGACGTGCGCAAGCTCATCAGCCTGCTCGAGAGCGGCGCGATGAAGGGCAAAGCCGCGGACAAGCTCATCAAGGACTTCCAAGCCTGGGAGGCGGCTTACAAGGACGTCTTTCGCCGGGCACTCGCCCAGGTCGATTCCATACCCGCACGTCCGGAGGCGGACAAGCCGTTCGAGTGGCCGGGGCGGCCACCATTATTGCCACCTCCCGATGGGATTCGCCGATGAGCCCGCCTGCGAACCGGATCGGCATAGACCCCACACTGATGACACAACTGATCGCCGAGATGAAGCGCCTGGAGGCGTCATGGTCTGACGTGGATGGGCAGCTTCACAATGCGTTGCGCTCGATCGGCACGAGCATCTCCGGACCAGGCCTCCTAAAAGACATCTGGTTCCAGATCGCACAAGAGGTCCCCGGCCTCCAACGGCGCCTGGATCTCATCGTCTCCACGCAGAAGATCGGACTCGACAAGGGAGTCGTCTGGGCGGACGAAACGCTGTGGGTGTCGAACTCACCGGCGAGCGGTGCGGCAGCGGCAAAGTCCGCCGCTGACCAGCTACGGAAGGCGAGGAAGGAGGCCGCAGCTGCCGGGGGTCAGGTTACCCTGAGCCGCGAGACCCTCGATCTGCTGGAGCGACACCAGCACGATCCCTACTTCGCCGTTGCCTTCATGAAGGAAATGCCTCCGAAGGAACTAAAAACGCTCCTTGGGGATCTCTACGGCTCTGCACGCAACCCTCTTGTCCAGGACGGCTCAGATTCGCCATCTGCAGACCTGGATCGCTTACTGAAGACCCTCAGTGTGACCCTGGGAACAGCCTCGCGCGGGGTCGGCGGCATGAAGCTGCCCAAGGAGTACACCGATGAGCTGATCGCGGCCGATGGCGTTGTGGCTGCAGTGGACGGCCGTATCGTTGACAAGCTCCTGCAGTACGGCACCTTTGACGACGCGTTCCTCCGTGACATCGCCAACAAAGTCTTCGACAACGCGCAAAAGCCGATCTCGGAACGCGCGGACATCGTCGAGTTCACTCCTGGGCTAGCCGCTGCCCTCGCGAGGAACGCCAGGGTTGCTCAGGACTTCTTCGCTGACCCTGCACGCAAGCCCTTGGCTTTTCTGATGCGGGAGACCTCCTGGAGCGACCGAGGCGCGGCGCTCGGCCGGGCGATCGAGGCGGCGACCAGGACGTTCCGTGACCACGGCCAGCCTCCAGACACGTCACGCGGGTACAAGTCGGCACTGATCGCATCGTGGGCTGTCCACTTCTGGGCGGATCCAAGAGCACAGGCCACCGTTGCCGACAGCCGGCAGAGTGCCGCCCGTGTCTTCTCCGCCTATATGAGCGACGTCCATCGAGTCGCCAATGGCACCACCTCGGAGAAGCCGGGCGTTCACCCACTGCCGGACACCGACCCCAACCTCCCCGGCGATCAACCCCATTCGGCTCGGTTCGACAGAGAAGAACTCACGAAAGCGATGACTTGGGTGGCCAAGGATCCGCAAGCGTTCAAAACGGTCGTCGAAGGACACGGTGAGTATGTCCTGAAGGCATTGGACGCACGGGCAGCGGCGGTCGCAAAAGAATTCAACTCCGAGTTCGCCGCCTGGCAGAGAGATCACCCCAACGCGACGGAGGCCGAACGGAGCGCCTATCGCGAGAAGTTGCTGAAAGATAGCATGGCCGGTAGCCCAGGGGAATTTTTCAAAGCCCAAGTATTCTCACTGAGCAAGTCACTTTACTTCGTGATCGACGCTGGAAACCTTGCCAGCATCAACGAGGCGGATCGTAAAGATGAACGAGACAAAGCCTTCTCAGAGGGTATAGCAAGAACAACCAAGCTGGCGCTCACCCCCTTTGGAGACGCGCCCGCCGCCATCTTTGAGTTCGCGGAGGGCTTCGCCAGTGACAAGATGAAGTTCACCGAAGGCGACAAGGCGCGCGATCAGGGAGAGAGCAAGCTGCTCCAAAGCCAGAATTTGTTCAAGGACGTAACCGCTAACATGATGATGCGGTACGGAATGTTCGGAAAGGAAGGCGCACCGGACAGCGCCCATCCTCACTCATTCAAGAATTCTGCCAAGGGTTCGGACGGAGATTTCCTCGAGAGCGACCGAATCAAGCCTCGCACCCAGATGAACGACACCCAAGTATCCGCATACGAGGAATGGTTGAAACATTCGACGGCGTCAGGCATCTTCAACAGCGTCTCCCAGAACGTCGAATTAGGATTCCAGAGGCCTGTCCCTGATTACGAGAGGGCAAAAGATTGAGGACGCGACGCGCATCAAGCCTGCTGATGCTCACTATGGTCGCCCTAGCGGCATGCTCGCCGTCCCCGCCGCCTACTCCTGTGGATCGCCGTCCAGTGGGAAACGTAACCGCACCTCCACTGGAATGCGGAGTAGTCTCGAGTCAAGCCATAGCTCGCGCCCTCGGACTGAGTAATTTTCGCGCTAGCGGCTCCACATCGGCAGCCCGTTTCTCGCACTGCATCATCAACAAATCACCGGAGCCAGCCGCCAAGGCACCGATGTCCATCGAGCTGTACAACCCGTTCGACTCCACGCTAGAAAGCCTGGAATACACAAAGACCAAAGACGGGGGATCCGATCTCCCAAGCAATGCCGGCCCCGGCTACAGCGCTCCCATCAAGGACGCGGATGGAAGAATCATCGGCGCCAAGGCGTTGGCATGGACAGAAAACGGCACCAAATTGCTTACCATCTATATTGCCCGAGGCGCGCCAGGACGGGACCACCGAGCGGACATCGTCGAATTCGTCAGGCAATTAAGGCCGCTACTTCTCTCCTGATTAACAGGAATGCGCGTCGTAGCCCACTGGCGCTTGCCAACGAAGATGCGGATGGGACTTGGAGTCGGGGCCGGCGCCGAAGCGAGAAGGCCATACGAGGATCGCCGTGGGGGCTGAGCTTCTCTGGACATCGCGGCGGGTCATTTCCCTCTTCGTACAAGGTCCCTTGCTCTCTCTGCGCGTGTCGCGCCAGCGTGGCACAGGACGGGAGTGTTTGGCGGGAACATGCGGCATGGGGCAGCGCCAGGCGATTCGGCCCTGGTCGTGCCAGGGCCGAAGGCGGATAAGCGTGAGCTACGTGCCCAACGCGTTGTTGATCTTTCCGTTGATCTGTTCTTGTTGGCCGTCGATGCACTTGGCGTAGACCCGCAGCAGCACGTCAACGCTGTGACCGGCACGTTTCGCGACCTCAGGGGCCGGAACACCCGCATTCAGCCAGAGTGAGACCGCCGCGTGGCGGAGGTCGTACGGTCGCGCAGCCAGAGATGATGCGACCTGTTCCGGGGTGAGCGCCAGTTTGCGGGCTTCCTGCCAGACGTAGGAGTGTGCCGAACTGGAGTAGGTGCCGCCGGTGCCCGTTCTGAAGATCCTCCCGTCCTCTGCGGTGCCGTACTCGGCGATGTGCTCGCGGAGCATGGCGACCAGGACTGGCGGGATCGGGATCTCCCGCGTCTCCTTGTCCGCGCGGTGCTTCAGGCTGCGGGACTCGTGTGTCTCGCCGGAGTTGGTCCAGCGTTTTGTTGCCTGGGGTCGTGCCCTCTCCAGGACGATCTGGCCCCAGCCCTTCTCGGGCAGGGCACAATTGCTCAGCCGCAGGTCCGCCGCCTCCTCCGGCCGGAGCGCCGCGTAGTAGATGCAGGCGAAGAGGGCCTTGAGCCGGGGACCCCGTTTGCGCCCCACTTTGGGGACGGCGGCGAGAAGTTGCCTCGCTTGGGCCGGGTTGACCACCGTACGCGGATCGATGACCGTAACGGCCTTTGGCGCCGTCCACTTGATTTCGTCCAGCGGGTTGCTGCTGAACACCTTCTGCTCTACCGCGTGCTCCAGGAGGTGATGCAGGACGGCGCGCTTGCGCCGTACCGAGTTCGCCCCCGCCGGGACACCGGCGAAAGTGATTGAGATGGCGTCGAGAGCTGTGCGAAGCATGTTCGCCTCCCCCAGTGCCGACAGCGGAAGGGACGCTCTCTCCAGCCAGCTCAACGCCGCAGCCTGGGACGGGGAAAGGCTAGTTCGCCTGCTCTCGGGGAGGAGGACGTGAGTCCTGAGAACCTCGCGTAGTTCCTCCGCAACGGGAGGACGCGGCGCGTCGGCTACCAGGGCAGGGATTAGTGTCAGGAGTGCGTATGCTTCGGTCTCGCGAGTCCTGGCCGCCAAGGTGTTCCACCGCCGGAGAAAATACGCCTGAGCGAACTCCAGGAACGACGGCCCCGATGTCTTCGCCGCAAGCATCGACACTGGCAAACCAGTGGTGATGTCGAACTCCTCCCCCATCTTGACCGCCTGACGCAGGTCGGACATGAAGGCGCTGGCCAGCCCCCTGGTTCGAAAGGTCTTGGACCTGTCCTTGCTCGCCACTCGCCAACGCGCGATGTAGGCGGGCGTGCCGCGGTTGGTGCGCTGCTGGATCTGGCCGAGCTGCACGTAGTAGGTGGTCTTCACGCCGCCTCCCGTCGCGAGTCGAGCCAGGCCGTGAGGTCACTCCGCCAGACGCGGAGCTCGAGGTTGGGGAGCTGAACGCAGATCGGTGCGCGGCCGAGTTGGCGCCAGCGGTAGAAGGTACGGCGGGACACGCCCAGTTCTTCGAGGACCTGAGGAATGGTCAGCAGCTCGTCACGCCTGATCATCGACCACCGCCCGGGGTCGAAAGGCAGACAGCGGTGCAGTGGCCCTTCCCCGCAGCCGGACAGCGAAAGGCGGGCCGGATTCCGGGCGCTACACCGCCCGGCTTATGGATAGGGGCGTCGCGGTGCAGCAGCCTGCCTGAGGCGCGACCGAGGTGGACGCCCATTCCACGGCGGTGAACGGGTCGGCGAGAGCCACCAATCCGCTTGATCTGGTCCGCCCAATCGTCGCTATCGGGGTAGTTGAGTCGGTCGGTCATTCTCGTTTTGGCGCTGGAACAGGCAAGCTCGTGCAAGATGGGATCCGTCCTCTCCAGTGGTCTGGTGTGGGATGGCCCTCGCCTGGTGGACGTCTTGGCGGATGTGGCCAGGCGAGGGCGCTGTGGTTGGTGCGGTGGGCCTTGATGCCGACGCAGGCGCAGTCGGTGCAGGCTCGACGTTCGGGACCTCCTTGATCACTCCTTCTCGGCGGTCAACCAGCAGGCCGGCGCGTGCGCTGTTGACCAGGACGAACTGGATGAAGTCCTGCGGAGGCGCGCTCAGCAGCCAGCCGAGCTGAAAGCCCGCCGTGTACCGCAGGCGATCACCCGCATAGCGGGTGTCCCAGACCGTCAGGGGCAGGGATATGGACCACCGCCTCCGGCCATGTCGTCAAGTCCGGTTGCGTGGCGGCGAACGTGGGGTCCAAAGCTTCCGTGGTCGGCTCGTCGTGGACTGGCAGCTCCCCACCAGCCGCGTCTGCCGTCAGCATCCAGACGCTGCCAGCGGGCCACGTGAGCCCCTCAGCTGGGTCAGGCAGCCCTCTGGATGGTCGAAGCGTTCTTGAGCGGATGAGGCTTGGTGAAGATAAGCAGGTCCTCGTGCGCGGTGGCGTGGATGGGCAGGCCGCGAGCCCGACCCTTACGCGCCTCGTACAGCTGGAAGAACGACGCGCGGTTCAGCAGTTCGCCGCGGCCCAGCCCGCACAGCAGGCACACGATCCGGTCGGCGAAGTTCAGACCGGCGCGCTGAGCCACCTTCTGCACGTGGCCAGGCAGGTCGACCAGTTCCCCGCGGTGCCGGTACGGACGCACCGTTACCGCGACGACGCCGCCGGCCCGTAGCAGTTCACCGCAACCGGACAGAATCTGGGCGAATCCGTCCAGCAGCACCGGGAGGCCCTGGTGAGCCAGGTTGGCCCTGTCCCGGGAGTAGCGCTGATTCCATTTCCGGATGCCTGGCTCACCGCTGTCGCGGGTTGCGCGGATGTGGCCGTGCGTGGCCGACCCGTACGGCGGCGAGGTCAGCACCAGCGCCGCCCGGCCGACCAGGTCCGGCAGCAATCTTGCGATACCCCGCGCGTCTCCGGCGATCACCGTGCCGAACCCGCCCGCGCCCTGGCGGCGGGCGTGAGCGAGGTTGGCCACAGCAAGCTTCGCCCAATCCTCCTCGTATTCCATTCCGGCCGCGTGCCGGCCCAGGTGGATGGCCTCGACCAGAGTGGTGCCGATCCCGCACATTGGATCGATGACCAGCTCACCAGACTGTGTGTAGGTGTCGATCACCTGGGCTGCGATCGACGGCAGCATCTTGCCCGGGTGCTTCATCGATTCCGGCAGGTACCGGCCCAGCCTTTGAGTACGCGACTGCTGCTGGCCCGTCGTCCACACCGATGCGTTCGACGTCATCACAGCTCCCCCTCCATCCAAGACAGCTCCCCCGTCACCGGACCACCCGTCTGCTGCTGATGGCGGGTCCGTCGAGGCGGCTCGACTACGGAATGCGGCGACCCTCGACCGGCGCGAGGTTTGGTGAAGATGAGCACGTCACTGTGCACCCGAGCACTGCCCCGTAGCCCCGCCCTCGTGAGGCCAGGTCTTGGGGCGCCCCATTCCGGAGGCTGTTCGAGTTGCCCGCTGCGCACGGGTACCCGCAGAGCCACGATGTGCTGCATGTAAGCCAGCCCGGAACGCTTTACACCGGCGATCAAGCTTGGGGCTGGGTCGATGAGGTCCTGCTCACCGCGGTGCAGGCCAGTCACAACAACAAGGTGACCGCCTGGCTTCAGCAGCGCCGCCAATCCAGCTGGATTGACCGTCATCTGTGTTGGCGCGTCGATGAGCCGGGCCGTCATGAGCGGCTGGCCCATGTGCTGGGCTGGACAGGTATGGGTGAGCACAACCAGGGCTGCGGTCCCGGTCAGGTCCTTGACGGCGGAGAGCAGGGATTCGGGGCGGACGACGCGTAGGTCGGCCACCTCCAGTTCGGCGGAAGGGTGGGAGGTGGAAATCCTCTTACCGATTTCGCCGGCCAGGCGCGGGCTGGTGACAGTGGCGGTGGCCTGGCAGCCGAGTGTCAATGCAGTGGAGATGACGTTGTGGTCGGCGGCGTCCATGTCGATCACGAGATCGCCGACTTCGGTACAGACTGTGACGAGATGGCGGGCCAGGGACTGGCTCACCGGGACGCAACAACCGCTTCGGCAGACGGGAGGGGTTTCGGCATCGGCCGCGGCCAACCAGACGCTCAAGGGCAGCTCCACCTGGTGAACGTCGCGAGTTGTTCGACGAGGAGCGGTGAGGCCGCTGGTGGCGGCACGGTCGGCGCGTAGGGGTGGTGTCACGATGGTGTGGCCCGTCACCCGGGCCGCCTGGTTCCTGTCACCTACCTAAATACCGGTGCCGAGAGCCGAGTTGAGACACGAGGTCAGGCAAAGATTCCGTCGGGCAGTCAGTGGTGCCCATGGAAAGGCCTCATCGCCTGGGCATTCACCCGCGCGACTACCTGGTGCTGAATGCTGAGTTTCCTGGACGGGGTTGGTTAGGAGGAGAGGAAGGAAGCGGCTCCCTCGCCACCGCCTTCCGACAACCCCACTACCGAAGTTCTCGCAGGTCACAGCGCTTCTGGACACGTTCGGGACAAGAGTCGGACAGTCATCCGCCACAGTTCGTACCCCCAGTTGATCTGGAGAACGGCGGGTTGCCGGATGGAGAGATCATGGTCTGGGCGGGCGGTGATGCCCCGTCAGGCTCGGCTCGGAGTCCTCTGCATCCCCTCAGCGCGTAGCTGCCCTCGCAGGCCGACCAAATGTTGATCAAGCCATGTTGTCAGGGGGTCCAACCCGCGAGATTCAAGCGCGCAATGGGATCACAGTGGCTCCGTTCGAATTCGCCTCAACGGAACGGGGGACCCTATGTACGTTCACCGCGCACTTGTCATCGCCCTCGCCGCTGTGCTCTGCACCTCCCCAGCCTCCGCTGACTCATCGGGCGGTTGGAACGATGACGCCGGCTGGGGATCGGTCACCGTCTCAGCCGACCGCAAGCACATCGAAGTCTGCGACTTGAGCAACGACGGTCGAGCTGTGCGCGCCGTGTACGGTACCTCCTACCTGCAGATCTGGACGGTGGTGGACTCCAACGGTGCCCGATGGGGCTGCGGGACCGACTCCACCTTCTTCAGCCGAATCGACGTGTTCAAGTTGTGCGAAGGGGACAAGTACGGTCCATGCCGGACCCCTGTCCGCATCGGCTGGCACTGATGCTCCCCTGACGGCGAACGATGCGCGCTGAACGGTCCTCGAGCGTTCTTCACGGAAGATTCTCCGGCTCCTCCCACACGTGCCGGATCTCGACGCCTGGCGGGAGGAGTCGCCTGAGCGATGGAGCGAGCGTGGCGTCGTGAAGCCCGTCGATCATCTCCCTCCCCGTCCCACCAGGCAACCTGCAGCGATGTACGCGTGTAGCCCTCATCGGTGTAGCCCGAATGAGCCACGGTCACCTCGATCAAGTCCGCCAACTCCACCGTACGAACGGCGGCCCTAATCTCCAGACGCATTTGGAGCGGGGTGGACTCCGCCGCCGTGACCTCGTTGCGGTCGTTCACCGGCCACAGCACAACGCCGATGACGGATATCGAGCCGAGGATGATCAGGCCGACCGGGGACCACGGCACCGAGAAGAAGAGGTTCATCGCCAACGCGAGCAAGACGCCGAACGGCAGGATGCCGAGAGGCAGCAGGCAACCCGATGGCCCGCCAGCGCACGATCGTGTCGTCGGCCACCCTGCCACCATTGCCCCTTCTGAAACGGTGAGCGAGCGGCAGTAGCCTCGGGGTTGAGTGGTGGACGGTCACCGTCCGGCTCTCTTTGCCATATCTATATGCCTGGGATCCTGGCCCACACTGTTTACGCAGGTGGGCGCGTTTCCGGACTCGGAGTGAACGGCGCCCGACCCGTACTCCTCCAGAGTCCTTCAACGATGCGCCGAGGGCGTTCGCGCAGGTCAGATCCCAATTCCGACGTCCCTTCAGACTTTGAATGATCTTTATCTGAGCCGAAGTCCGTCCGGAAGTCGTCCCGTTTCTGTACGCCGTCTCTGGCGCCATGAGCAGCATCCGAACCGCCTAGCCTTTCGGGAGCTGCCATGTTCCACGCCCGATCCCAGACCACCGCCGCCGCCACCACCGAAGCCCCTTCAGTCTCGAACAGCGATGACGCTTCCTCCTCCGGCACCTCTTCAACCGCTTCCGTCCAACGGCGTCCGTTGAACCAGGTCGAGCATTCATTCACGCTGCTCATGCAGGGGCCGCAGCCGCTGACGGTCGACGCGGCCGCGCTCGGGCTCGGCCTACCCGCTCGCCCCCTTCCTCTGGACGAGCTGCGAACCATCCTGCTGCACCCCAGCTGCGATCGGACCACCCGGGACGGCGTCTGGCGCCACCTGATCGAGCAAGCACGCGCCCACCGAGGTGCCTGGATGGTCGCCGCCGTCGCGCTGGCAGCGCCGATGCTGCGCCGCCTGCTCAAAACCCTGACCGAGATGATCAACGCCGAGCATGAGGACTTGGAGGCCGAGATGCTGGCCTGCTTCATGGAGGCGTTGTACCGGGTGGAGCTGTCCTGGTCCCACCCTGTGCTGCGGCTGTCACGGCTGACGCAGTTCGGCGTCCTGCGTGCCCACGCCGTCGATCAACCTGAACTGCTCTTCGAGGCGGAGATGAGCGACGGCCAGCTGGCGGTGAGCTATCCGTCCGGTCACGCCGATCTGCTGCTCGCCCGCGCGGTCGAGGCCGGCGTCATCACGGCGGAGGCAGCGGAGCTGATCGGAGTGACCCGACTGGACAACGCATCGCTGGCCGACTACTGCCGAGCCCGCGGCCTGCTCTACTGCACCGAGCTCAAGCGCCGGCAGCGTGCCGAAGCACGCCTCCGCCAGGCCCTGGTCAGCGGCGAGCTATCCGGCACCGCTGAACCAGGCGGCACGCCAGCCAGCGCCACGCGCCACAGCTCACGGTCATGATCGGGCAAATTCCACGGGCCTCGATGTCCGATCTCGGCACTCGAACCCGGTCTTTTAGCAGGTGAAAGGCAGCGCGGACGGCACCGGTCCGGCCAGGCCGCACCCGGCCACCCGGCTCCTGTCACCACCGGACCCGCCACCCCGCACCGCACAGAAGGAGGACGCCCACCCGGCCCTGGCCGGGACCGGGCCTCCGCGCTGCCTGTCCCACCCGTCGCACGCATCCTCAACGCCTTGCCGGGAGGCAGCCGTGGTTCCACGTTCCCGCTTCACCCCTCGCAAGATCCTTCTCATCGCCATCGTCATCATCGCGGGCACCACGCTCGGCATGCTCCTCGAGCTGGCGCTCGCCCACTTCGCCGAGGCCGCTCGCATCTCCGGCATCACAGCTCCAGCCTGGACCGGGCCTGCGAAGCCGAAAGATCCTGGCTCGCTCAACCAGGTGATAGACAACCTGCGCAACGTGATCGTCGGCCTGCTGGTCGCGCTGGCCACTCTGTTCCTGACCGTGGGCGGGGTCCGCTACATCCTGGCGGGAGGCGACCCCGGTGAGGTGGAGGCGGCCAAGAAGACCCTGCGTTATGCGGCCCTCGGCTACGGCATCGCCGTTCTGGCGCCGCTGCTGGTCGCCATCCTCGAGGGCATCGTAGGAGCCTGACAGTGCCCCGCCAGCCGCCGCGTCCACCCGTCGCGAGCCGACATCACGTGGCTCTCGTAATAGCGGAGCTGCTCACAATCATCGGCGCCACGCTGACCGCGATGAGCACTCCAGCGTGGGCGTCGCCGGGTCCGCCGCCAGCGCCCTCACCGACCTCGAATCCACAGCTCGCTTCGCCCGCGCCTTCGCAGCCAGCCCCGACGCCAGAACCTGCGACGACTTCATCCATCGGCCCGGTGCTGACGTCGCCGCCTCAGCCTCGTCCCACCACGCCGCCCTCCATACCGGCGCCAGACCAATCAGCTGCACCAGACGAGTGCGGCTGGCTCGATTTCGGCTGCAAGATCAATGGCGCGCTGAACGGCTGGTTCGGCACGATCGTGACCGAGGCGATCCAGCCGGCCTTCCAGACAGTCGGAACGCTCCTGCTGTCCTCGCCACCGCCCTCGATGCTGGAGCGGGTCCGGGAGCTGTCGGCTCACGTGCGGCTGGTGGCCAATGCGCTGCTGGCGCTGTTCGTGCTGGCCGGTGGATTGATCGTGATGGCGTACGGCACCGTGCAGACCTCCACGACCGCGCAGGAGATCGTCCCACGTCTGGTGGTCGCCACCATCACGCTCAACACCTCGCTCACCCTGTGCGAGCATGCCGTCGAGCTCGCCAATGGCCTGGTCTCCGCACTGCTCGGCGACGGTGTCGACGGGCGGCGGGCCGGCGATCTGCTGGCCAACAAGCTCGCCAACCCGGTCGGCCAGCTTCAGAGCCCGCAGATGTTCCTGATCTGGATGATCGGGCTCGCTGTGGTGATGGGGCTCATCCTGGCCTTCATCGCGATCCTGCGGGTCGCCCTGCTGCTGTTCCTGATCATCGCGGCGCCACTGGCTCTGCTCTGCCACGCACTGCCGCAAACCGAGCACATCGCCCGGCTGTGGTGGCGCGCGTTCACCGGTGTCCTGATCATGCAGGTGCTGCAAGCACTGGTACTCATCCTGGTGTTCAAGGTGTACTTCACCGACTCCGCCGATACCTTCGCCACCCCACCCGACCAGCCGGTCCTGGCGGCGACCAAGCCAATCGTCATGCGCGCCATCGACACGCTGGTGCTGATCGGCCTGCTGTTCATCCTGATCAAGATTCCCGGCTGGGTCGCCCGTTCCGTCTGGCAACACGCCCAGCCCCAGCTGCTCCAGCGCCTGATCAAGGCCCTGATCGTCTACAAGAGCTTCGGCCTGGCCGGTGCCGCTCTGCGCAACGGGAAGGCCGCCCGTTCCGCTGCCAGGAGCGCTGGAGCAGCGCGTCGCTCAGGGCCAGCGTCCGGACCAAGTCGGGCCGGACGGCGAGATCCGAGCGCGCCTCGGCCAAGCAGCGGGCCGCCAAGCATGAGAGGACCTCAGCCGGTGAACGCATCCACCCAGACTCCGCCGAGCTTCCCCTCCGCAGCGGGCGGCACCCGCGCACCGCAGCAGCTCGCTCTACCGCTCAACCTGCCGCCCGCGCCGGCACGGACCGCTGCTTCGCGTCCACGCGGGCGCCAGCTGGCGTTGCCGTTCCCTGTCACCCGCGTGCCACGGCCGCCCGCACCAGCCCTGCAGCCCGCGCCGAGCGGGCCATGGATCCGCCCGCACGCGCCCTGGGTTCAGCCCATGTTGCCGGGCATGCCCACCCGCCCGGCCCGGCCCCGCCAGCTGCATCTACGGCTCGATCCGCCACCCCGCCGCGTGTCGCGCAGGAGGGGTGAGCCGTGAACGAGCCTGAGCCGCTGGTCGCGCACATCCCAGCCGATATCGCCCAGCCGGACAAGATCGCTTACGGGCTGACGATCCGGCAGATCATCATCGTCGCTACCACCGGAGCCCTTGCCTCCGCCATCTACTACCTGTTCCATGACCTGCTTCCCGTGGTGGTCCTCGCGGGGCTCGTGCTGCCGCTGCTTGCTGTCGGCCTGGTGGTGGCTCTCGGCCGCCGCGAGGGCCTGAGCCTCGATCGCTTCTCGCTTGCCGCCCTCCACTTCGCCCGGGCCCCCAAGCGGCTGGTCGCCGCCTCCGGTGAGGTGGTGGAGCCGCCCGCGTGGTGCCGGCTGCGGGGCAAGCTGCCGGCGCCCCTTCGCCTGCCGGTCCTCGCTATTCGTACCGACGGGGCCTTGGAGCTGGCCGGAGGCGGGGTGGCGGTGCTCGTGGAGACCACCACCGTCTCTTTCCACCTGCGCACGACCGCGGAACAAGCGAGTCTGGTGGGCGCGTTCGGCCGCTGGCTCAACTCTCTTGAAGCACCCGCGCAGATCCTCGTACGTGCTCGCCCGATCGAGCTCGACGCCCTGATCGGCACGGTCCTCCAGCGCGCCGATCGACTGCCTCACCCGGCGCTCGCTCGTAGCGCCACCGAGCATGCGGCGTTCCTGCAGCAGCTGAATGACTCCCGCGAGCTGCTGGCCCGGCAGGTGCTCATCGTGCTGCGCGATCCAGGACCGGCTCGCGGGCGTCGCATCGCGAGGCGTGACGCCGCTGCCGCCGTCGTGCTGCGCCGCGCCGACGAGAGCGCCCGCACCCTGGCCGCACTCGGCATCTCCGTCACCGTCTTGAACGCCCCAGCGGCACATCGAGTCCTCACCGAATGCCTCGACCCCGGCGGCTGGCACCCCGTCCCGGCAGCCCTGCCCGACGACGTGCTCACCGCCGCTGACCAGGAGGGCCAATGAGACGACGCCACCGCCGGCACGACGGCGTGTCGGGGACGACCACGCTGCTGGAGCCAGCCGCTCTGCAGGTCGGCGCTCGCGTGCTGACCTTCCCTGAAGGAATGGCCGCGTCCTTCGCAGTTGTCGGCTACCCGCGTGAGGTCGGTGCGGGCTGGCTGGAACCCTTGCTCACTTACCCCGGTCGCCTCGACGTGTCGCTGCACATCGAGCCGATCCCGCAGGCGGTCGCCGCGATGAGGCTACGCCGCCAGCTCGCCCGGCTGGAGTCGTCCAGCCGGGCCGACGCCCAGCATGGCCGCCTGCAGGACTTCGCCCTCGAAGCCGCCGCCGACGACGCCACCGAGCTGGCCGCCAGCCTCGCCCGAGGCCACGGGCGGCTGTTCAAGGTCGGCCTCTACCTCACCGTGCACGCCACCGTCGAAGAAGAGCTCAACGCCGAACTCGAGCGCGTCCACGCCCTGGCCGCCTCGCTCCTCCTGGATGCCCAGCCGACCACCTTCCGAGCCCTGCAGGGCTGGGCTACCAGCCTGCCCCTCGGCGTGGACGCGGTGCAGCTGACCCGCACGTTCGACACCACCGCCCTGGCCGCCGCGTTCCCGTTCACCTCGCCCGACCTGGCCGCCCCCGCAAGTGACAGCGCCGTCCTGTACGGGCTCAGCGCCTCCAGCTCCAGCATCGTCGTCTGGGACCGCTTCGCCCAGGACAACCACAACTCCGTCACCCTGGCCCGTTCCGGCGCCGGCAAGAGCTTCTTCACCAAGCTTGAAGCCCTGCGCCTGCTCTATCAGGGCATCGAAGTCGCCGTCGTCGACCCCGAAGACGAATATGCCCGCCTGGCCCGCGCGGTCGGCGGCATGCACCTGCGCCTCGGCGCCACCGGAGTGCGCTGGAACCCGCTCGACCTGCCCACCAGCCAAGGGCCCCACGACGACGTCCTGTCCCGGCGCGCTCTCTTCCTGCAGACCCTGATCGCCACCATGCTCACCGCGCCGCTCGCCCCGCAGCTGCGAGCCGCGCTCGATGCCGCGATCATCGCCACCTACCAGGCAGCCGGGATCACCCGCGACCCGGCCACCTGGAGCAGACCGGCCCCGCTGCTGGGTGACCTCGTCACCACCCTGAAGAACGGTAAACAGGGTGCGGAGCTGGCCGCACAGCTCGCACCGTACGTCTCCGGCTCCTACCGGGAGCTGTTCGACGGTCCGACCACTGCCACACCCACCGGCCACCTGATCGTCTTCTCGCTCCGCGACCTGCCTGACGAACTCAAGGCTGTCGGCACCCTGCTCGCCCTGGATGCCATCTGGCGCCGCGTAGCCAACCCTCGCGATCGTAAGAAACGCCTGGTCGTGGTGGACGAGGCCTGGTTGCTGATGAAAGAGGCCGAGGGGGCTCGCTTCCTGTTCCGCATGGCCAAGGCCGCCCGCAAGCACTGGGCCGGGCTTGCAGTCGTCACCCAGGACGCCGCTGACCTGCTCGGGACCGAGCTCGGCCAGGCCATCGTGGCCAACGCGGCCGGCCAGATCCTCCTCCGCCAGGCGCCGCAGGCAATCGGGGTGGTTGGCGATGCCTTCGACCTGTCGGAAGGCGAGCGGCAGTTCCTGCTCACCGCTGAACGCGGCGAGGCGCTCATGGTCGCCGGACCCGCCAGCCGCGTCGCCTTCCACGTGATCGCCTCCCCGACCGAGACAGAGCTGATCACCACCGACCCCGCCGAGCTGGCCGAGCTGGAACGCCGCGACACCGGCGCTTTTCCCGCCGCAGGCTCGCTCGACTGCGGCGACCCGGACGAGGAGAGCGACCCGCTATGAGGTCAGCTACGGACTGCCTGTTGTGCGAAGTCAGTGATCGGGATGTACGGGAAGCACTGGAGTTCCTCCGCGAGCTGCCGGCTCGGCTTCTCGATCTTGTCCTGCACCACGGCTGGCGTGTCGCAACCGGCGTCTTGGCCGTGATGTCGGTGCTGGCGCTAGCTCGTCAGCTCATCAGCCGGATGCGCCACCAGATACTGGCGCCGGGAGCCCAGCTGGTCACGATTTCGTGCCCCCCGGACAGCGACCCGCAGGGCGCGCAGGTGCTGTGGAGCCAACTGATCGGACTCCTACGTCCCGCCTGGAAACGGCACCTTGCAGGTCAGCCACACCTGGTGTGGGAATACGTCGGAAGCGCCTCCGGTATCCGCATCCGGTTGTGGGTGCCCGGCGTCGTTCCGCCAGGGATCGTGGAGAAGGCTGTCCAATCCGCCTGGCCAGGCGCGATCACGACCACCATGCCTGCCACCAGCCCGCTTCCACCGTGGGCCCGCGCAGTCGGCGGAAGGCTGATGCTCGCGCGAGCCGAGCACTTCCCGCTCAAGACCGATCACACCAGCGACCCCATCCGGTCCCTGCTCAGCGCGATGAGCGGGCTGCGCGACGGCGAGCACGCTCTGGTCCAGGTCCTGGCCCGGCCTACCACGGGGCGCCGTCTCAGGCGCGCCCACCGAGCGGCAGCGGTCCTGCGCGGCGCCAAGACCAGCAGCATGCTCGGCCAGGTGCTGGACGAACTCGTGTCCAGTCGCACCCACCCGGGCGAGCTGGCCCGCATGTTCCCCGAACGTGCCGAGCAGGTACGCGCCATTCTGGCCAAGGCAGGCCAGCCGCGTTACCAGGTCGCCATCCGCTACGCCGTCGCCTCCCTCAGAGACGACGAAACGGCCAGGGGCAGATCGCGCGGGCAAGCACACGCACTGGCTGGTGTCTTCGCCCTGTTCACGTCGGGCCACCAGTACCTGCGCCGCGCCCGGCTCTTCCGACCTCACAAGGTGACCGACTCTCGACGGTTGAGCACTGGATATTTGCTGTCCGTCGGCGAGCTTGCCGCGCTCGCGCACCTGCCCTGGGACACCGACGCCCCCGGGATCACCCGCGCCGGAGCGCGCCCCGTCGCCCCGCCACCCGCCGTACCGCGCGGCCCGGGGAGCGGACCGGTGCGGGTATTGGGCGACACCGACAGCGGCCCACAGCGCCCCGTAGCGCTACCCGTGGCTGACGCGCGCCATCACACCCACGTCCTCGGCGGCACCGGCGTCGGTAAATCCACGCTCCTGGCCAACATGGTTCTGGCCGACGCCCAGGCGGGGCGGGGCGCGCTGGTCATCGACCCCAAAGGCGACTTGATCACCGATATTCTCGCTCGCCTGCCGGAACGCTCGATCGGCAAGACGGCCGTCTTCGACCCTCAAGACAGCGCCAGACCACCGGCGATCAACGTACTTGCCGGGCCCAATCCCGCCTTCGCCGTCGACTCCTTGGTCACGATCTTCCACCGCTGCTTCCGCTCCGCGTGGGGGCCACGGGTCGACGATCTGCTGCGGTCAACCTGCCTCACCCTCACCAAGGTGTTGGGCTCCAAGGCCACGCTGGCCGAGGTTCCACGGCTGCTGACCGACTCCGCGTTTCGCGCCCGCATCACCGCGCGGCTGGACGACGAACTGCTCGCCGGCTTCTGGGACTCCTACCACGCCCTCACTCCCGCCGGACAGGCCACCGTCATCGGCCCCGTGATGAACAAGCTGCGCGCCGTCCTGCTCCGCCCGTTCATCCGCCATGCCCTGACCAATCCCACGACCACCGTCCCCATCGGCCAACTCCTCGACGAGGGCGGCCTGATCCTGGCCCGGCTCCCCAAAGGCATCTTGGGCGACGACGCCGCCCGGCTGTTCGGCTCCATCCTTCTCGCCCACACCTGGCAGGCCGCCACCCGCCGCGCCCACCAAGCCGAGGCCGAACGGTCTGATGCCGGGCTCTACATCGACGAGTGCCACAACTTCCTCAACCTGCCGGGCCACATCAACGACGTCCTGGCCGAGGCGCGCGGTTACCGCCTCTCCCTCGTCCTGGCCCACCAGCACCTCGACCAGCTCCCCGCCGACCTGCGCGAGGCCCTGTCCGCCGACGCCCGCAACAAGATCTACTTCAACGCCTCCCCCAAGGACGCAGGCGACCTCAAATTCCACGTCGCGCCTCTGATCACGCCACACGACATGACGCACCTCGGCGCATACCAAGCCGTCACCCGGCTCATCGCCGACGGCCAGCAAACCGCCGCCTTCACGCTTCGTACTCGCCCCCTGCCGCCGGCTGCACCCGGACGCGAGCAGGCCATCCGGCAGGCATCTCGTGAACGCTTCGCCCAGTCACCTCCCGCCGAGGCCGCCCCTCGAAAGCGGAGCGTCCCCGAACAAGACCCGCGCGCCAGCGGCCACTGACCACCTCACGACCGGCACCGCACCATCACGAGGGAGATCGACATGCCCGCACGACCCATCCCCGCTGGACAGCCACGCCTGGACCGGGCCGCCTTGACCGCCCTGGCCGCGCGCCTGACTCCGCGCGACTACGACATCCTCACCCACCTTCACCAGCACCGCGTCCTGACCACCCACCAACTGCAGCGCATCTTCTTCGGTATCCCCCAAGCCACCCGCAAACGCCTCGGGACCCTGTACGCGCTCAACGCTGTCACGCGTTTCCGCCCCTGGGCTCCCTACGGCGCGGGATCACGACCCACCCATTGGCTCCTCGGCCGCGCCGGAGCCGCCGTCCTGGCCATCAGGGACGGCATCACCGTCAAGGAACTTGGTTACAACCCCGACCACCCCATCGCCGTCTCCTCCCGCCTGTCCCACCAGGTCGGCGTGAACGACTTCTTCTCTTACCTCCACCATCACGCCCGCCAACCGGACACCTGCGCGGAGGTGAAGGCATGGTGGCCGGAGCGGCGCTGCGCCCAGCTCTGGGGCGACCTCGCCCGGCCAGATGCCTACGGCCGCTGGGCCGAGAACGGCCGCGAGATCGACTTCTTCCTCGAACATGACACCGGCAGCGAAACCCTCGCCAAGGTCGCCGCCAAGCTCCACGATTACGCCAACCTCGCCGAAGCCACCGGCATCACCACGCCCGTGTTGCTGTGGCTGCCCAGCAGCACTCGCGAAACGAACCTGCGCAGAGTCCTGGCGACGACAGAGGTACCCGTCGCCACCGCAGTGCAGAACGAGGACGGCCCGGCCGGACCCGTATGGATGCCGATCGGATCCGAGCAACCCCGGTTGCGGCTGGCCAACCTCGCGGATGCCTGGCCCCACCTCGCAACGGCTCGCGACGAGCAGACCGATGCCTGATCGCCTCGGTCTGAGAAAGGGAGTCGCAGCGAGATGAAGTACGCCGCGGCCGGCATCGCGCTCCTCCTGCTTCTCGTCATCGCCGTCATCGCAGCAGCCGCCACCGTTCTCACCGGCACCGGCGGCTCGAGCGGCGCGGCTTGCCTGTACGGCGCGGCGAGCAGCCTTCCGGAGCGCGGTCCGGTCGCGGCCATGCCCGACCTCACCAGGCTGGATCAGGAGCAGCAGAACAACGCCGCGCTCATCGTCCAGACCGCCCAGCAGCTCGGTCTACCAGCACGAGCCGCCGTGATCGCGGTAGCAGTGGCCCTGCAGGAATCCCGGCTGCGTAACCTCCCTAATGGGCACCTCGACAGCCTCGGCTTGTTCCAGCAACGCCCCTCACAGGGCTGGGGAACCCCGGAACAGATCCTCACCCCTGCTCACGCGGCCCGCCAGTTCTACGACCGGCTCGTCGCCGTCCCCAATTGGGAGCGACTTCCCCTGACCGAGGCGGCCCAGGCGGTCCAGCGCTCGGCCTTCCCCAACGCCTATGCCTCGTGGGAGCCGCTCGCCCAGCAGACGATCGACCTCGTCACCGGCGCGTGCGTGCTGCCGATCTCCGGCGAGCAGGTAGCGTCGATCATCGCGTACGCCTATGACCAGCTCGGCAAACCGTACGTCTGGGGAGCAGAAGGCCCACAAGCCTTCGACTGCTCCGGCCTGACCATGCGCGCCTACCAAGCGGCGGGCATCTCGATCCCTCGCGTCGCCGCCGACCAATGGCGCCATGGTCCGCCGATCCCGCCTGGCCAGGAACAGCCTGGTGACCTGGCCTTCTTCAATCTCAAACCCGACGGACCCGGCCATGTCGGCATCGTCATCGGCAATGGCCAGATGATCCACGCGCCTAACCGGCGTGAAACGGTCAAAATAGCTGCCTACCAGCGCAGTGATCTGGTCGGTTTCACGCGGCCTGCCGCTCGCCAACCGGCTCCGTGACGGACCTCGAAAGCCCAAGCGCAGTCGCACCCCTAACTCTCGGTCACCCTCAGGTATGTGTCCGCTAGCCTTCGGGAAGATCTCGGGGCAATGCGTGATCGAAGGAGACCGGAGTGGAGACACACCAGGCCGAGACGTCGCCCTACAAAGTCTTGATGCCGCAGGGCCTGAGTGGGCCGATCGAGGTCATCTCCGAGTACTCCATCGTGCGCATGGCCGTCGTCGAACGAGCACACGCCACCAAGCTTCACGAGAGTTGGAACGTGCCCGGCGCGTACCTCCTGCTGGACCGGCCTGATGCGCTGGGCCGATGGGGCGTCTACGTGGGCATGGCCGCGCCCGGCACTCTTGCCCACAGGTTGCGCGACCATCTGCGGGCGCGCGACCACTGGTATCGAGCCGTTCTGATCCGCCGCGACAACGAACATCCCTTCCACACCAGCCAAGCCGGGTGGCTTGAAGGTCACTTGTACGACCTGCTCGCCAAGGCCCCGCATGTCCGGCTGCACAACGGCAAACGGCCCCAGGACCTCACTCTGTCGGCTCACGATCAAATCGGGATGCGCACCTGCGTGCCCCCGATCATCGACCTGCTGCATTTCCTGAGCCACACGCTCAATCCCAAAATCGCCGCACCACCTCAAGCCATGGCCGCCGAAGAATCAGGATCTCCCGCCGTGCTCGCGGTGCCGCGTACGGCACCGGCCACCGTGCGAACCACTGAGGCAAGCTCACCTCGCCGGCCGAGATACAGAAGCAGTATTACGGTGCGGGACCTCATCGAGGCGGGGCTGCTGACGCCCGGGACCAGTCTTGTCCCGAAGCCGTCCCACCTGCGCGAGCAGGCTGTAGTCAACCTGGACGGCACTCTCCAGTTCCGAGGCACCCCACGCGAGAAGCCGTCCGATCCCGCCAGCGAGCTGGCGGGATCGCAGCAGAACGGCTGGGAGTTCTGGCGAGTCGATACCCGGCAAGGGCTGGTCTCCCTCTCCGACCTGCGAAGCGAGCTAGAGCGCCGTCAAGCCGCCTCACGCGCTGCAACCCCGTCGCGCACCGAGTAGGGGAAGAGCACCGACGGCCGGTGGTGCAGGAGGTGTGCCCCGGCCGCACACCATGAGGTGCGCGACCGGGGCAGACCACCTGCGCCACCGGACTCGGTTACCGCCAGCCGGGTCTCTTCTCACCTCCGAAGATGCGGCAGGCCAGCTCTTCTTCGGGCGTCAAGACGATGACCGGCAGCTTGTCCACATCCTGAGTGAGGGCCTTGTGGATGCGGTGCCAGCCGTCGATGATCAGCCATCCGGCCTCCGGGATCGGGACTGCGATCAGTGGCTCGTCCAGGTCCACGGTGGCCGCGTGTGCGTGGTCTATCCGGATCAGATACAGCATGCCCGCCCATGCCTGCGGGTCCAGCTGCCCCGTCGGCTCGCGATCTGCTGTGAGTTGCTTGGCGGCTGTGATATTCCACTTCCAGGCCAGCATCTGGAACGTCTCGACCTGGGAGTCGTCGGTGGCGTTCTTCTGCGGGTGTGAGCGCGTGTGCGTGTTCACTGGGCCTGCTCCGTCCCGGCCGAGCGGCTCGCCGTGGCCTTGGCCAGGAACTCGCGGGCGGCGGCGCGCTTGATCAGCTCCAGCGCGCAGTCGAGATGCGCGAGGGCTAGTTCCTCGTCCGTAGTGCCACCGTGTCCTTCAGCGGTGGGGTTGTCGCCGAGGCGCCGGGTGCGGTAGGAGCTGACCCAGAAGCTGAACTTCGCCATCGCGCGTACCATGCCGAGCCCGTGCTGCTCGCCATACCTAGCGAGCGTGCTCCACCAGCGGAGCAGGAGGTTCGCCCGCAGAGCGTCGCACAGCTCCTGGCTGCTGACCCGGCAGCCGTGGACCAGCTGGGTGGTAGCTCTGATCGTCGCGTCCTGGTTCACCCGCTGCTGCTGCCGCACCAGGGCTCCCAACGAGGGCTCGTCGGGCATGTGGGGGGATGTGTAGTCGTTCACGAGGGTGTTCTCCTTCCCGCCATCAAGTGGCGCTGGTGTGGTGAGGCGTCGTCGAACGAGGGGAGCCGGTCGGGCCGTGCGCGGCTGCCGCGCTGTGAGCGCCCAGGCCTGTGACGGTCGCGAGGGTGGTGTCGTGCCGGGCAGCGTGTTCGGCCAGCAGCTCGCCAGTGGCGGTCAGGAAGCGCCGGGCGGCGGCCCGGGAGGCGTGTGCGAGGGCGTGATCGAACAGGGTCCCCGGCTGAGTGGATCCGATCTCGGCGGTCAGGTAGGTACGCGCCCACGAGCGGACCCGGCGCAGCGCGTGATCTGCCTGCAGGTGCTGCTTGCTGACCTGCTCACCGACCTGTTCCCACCAGGTGCGCAGCGCCTGGGTGTAGGCGGTCTGATACAGCGGCTCGCCGGTCAGCCGCAGCGCCCGCTGCAGCAGGTAGGCGACCTCGGCTGCTGCCGCGTACGCGGCGTGCTGGGCTGCGGCGAGCGCCTCGTGCATCCGTTGATCGAGTATGACAAGTGACTCCTCAGGCTCGGCCTCTAGCGAGCCGAGCTCGTCCGCAGTGCCGAACGGCGCAAACTGCCCGGCGGACGGCGGAGTCCCCGTTGGGCGATGGGTGGTCGGGCGGACTTGGCTCGGCTCGTCTCGGTTGGTTGGTATGTCCACGTGATCGCTCCTTCAGGTAGGGGATGGGCTGGTCAGATCCGGCCGAGCTGAGCGACTCCCTGCTCGGCCGTTCTCGAAGGCGAGAAGCTTTGGGTCCTGAGCGCGAGAACGTCAGGGTCCGGCGGCGGCCCCTCACAGCTGCTGCTCGGGATCCCGCCCGCCTGGGTTCAGAACGAAGGGCGGACGGTCGTCCGGACGGTGTGGTGACGTGGAGGCCTGGCCGGTGAGCGAGGCAGCTCCGGCCAGAGCATCAGCCAAGGATTGGGTGGTGGCCAGGAACTGCTGGGCGGCCTGGCGCCTGGCCTGGGCCATGGCCTGGGCGAACAGGTCTGCGTGGAGAACCGGGCTGCCGCTCAGGAGGTGCTGTTCGGCCTGACGGCGGGTGCGCATGATGGCGTCGGCCCCGTCGAGCCCCTCGCTGTTGATCATGTCCGTAATCTGCTGCCACCAGCCGAAAACGAACTGGGTGACGGTGAGTCGAGCCAGGTCCTCGGCGTGGAGACCGTGACCGGACTCGGCGGCGTGTGTGAGCTTGTCGATCGCCTCACACGCCTCGAGCGAGGTGCGGGCGTAGTGCGTCTCGGCCAGGGCTTCGAGCTGTCCCATGATCTTCTCCTTGGAAAGCGGGCGTGATGGAACCGGTGTCAGGGCTCCGGGAGTGGGCGAGATTCCGGTACGGCCCACGGCGCGGGCCGTACCGGGCGAGCATGGTCAGGCCGTGGCGAGGAGTTTGAACGCGCGGATCTTGATCTTGGTGTTGTCGTGGTCGTCCAGCAGGGCACGCTCGGCCCGCACGATCTCGGGCTCCCGCCGTCCGATCACCGGGCTGCGGTGGTCGAGCCGCTCGGTGACCGCGTTGTAGGCGGCCCAGCGGGTGTTGCGGATCGGCTCCTGCGTGGGCGCGGTGGTGAACAGGTATTCCAGCTCGCGCATCGCCAGTTCGTGATTGCGGCGCGTGAGCTCCTTGGCGTCCGGCGCGAGCGGGTGCAGCGTGTTGGCGAACTGGCGGAACTCCTTGACGTCCATCGGGATGGCGAGGAGTTTCTCGGCTTCTTCGGCGAATGCCTGGCCGTGCCGCCAGGTGAGCTTGAGCGCCTCCCGAGCCTCGGCGATCCGGCCGCCGATGTGGCCAGTGTGGCGGACCTTGAACATCGAGGCGTGGTTGCGTAGTGCGGCCCGCTCGGTGTTCGCGCACACCACTCGTACCGGGGTGGCAACGGTGGTGAACGCACCCCAGCCGTCGTGGCGGGAGAAGGCCGCCAGGTACAGGTCGAGCCGGTCATGGCCGCCGACCATGAGCGGTTCGGGGAGGCGCATGGTGACGAAGACCCGGCGTCCGCCGTTCAGGGAGCCGCCGGTGTCGAAGATCGCCCCGGACTCGTCCACCAGGGTCTGCAGGAACTCCGCGACCTCCTCGTTCTGGACGATCTTGTAGTCCTTGCCGACCATGCCGAGGCGTTCGGGCTGGCCGGTCACCGGATTCGTACGGACGATGAGGAAGTCCTCCTCGGAGGTGACGGTCTGCCCGGTGTCGGGGTCGGTCACCTGGCCGACCGCCACCTTGCGCACGTTCCATCCGGCGAGCTGGGCGTTGGTGAGCAGTTCCTCGGCGGTCATCGGGCCGGGTGCGGTGTACCCGAGCCGATGCCAGCCGGGCTTCCCAGCGGCGGCGAATCCGGCCGAGCCGTTGGCGAAGATCTCGATCTCGTGGGCCATGACAGATGCCTCCTAGGCAGGTCGTGAATGGTCGAACGGGAGATGTGTGAGGTCGGAAGGGCTTCTTGGGCAGGCGCGTGTCGGCCTGCTGTCCGTCTGCGGGCACGGCAGGCGGGCCGGTGTGGTTCGCCGCACCGCTGGGTCACTCCGGGGCCGAGGTCTCCGCGAGGCTGAACCGGCGGGGCCGCTCGCAGGTCAGCTGGGCCTGACCGAGGCTGACGAGCCGGTCCAGGGCGTTGGCCACCGCGCCGGATGAGGCGTTGAGTACCCGTCCGATCTCGTACGGGGTGAAGTCCTTGCCCGGGTGCTCCGTGAGGTGGCTCAGCACGCGGTCACGCAGCGCACCGGGGCGGACCAGTCCGGCGCTCCCACCGCTACGGCTGCCGGAGCGGCCTGGCACCGGCCGGGCCGGAGCGGTGGTGCCGGTCAGCACCGCGCGGGCGTTGCGATGCGCCTGCGGGATCTTCGCCATGGCCATCTCCAAGCGGCCAAGCGCGAGGACCGCGTCCCCTTCGTTGTCCATCGCGCGGACCGTCCCGAGGAGCAGGTCGGCCAGTTCCAGCAGCTCCGCGCGCGCCTCTGCCCGAGGCAAGTTCTCCGGGTCGGGCTCCGGTTCCTCCGCGCTCTCCTCGGGGCTTGCGTCCACGTCCGCAGCAGGATCGCCGGTAGAGGTGGTCGAGACGGGGTGCCCGTCCAGAGCGAGAGCCTCATCGTGGGCGGTCGGCTCGTGGGATGCCAGGTACCACTCGTCCTTGGCCCGATCCTCCTCGTCTCCGCGAGAGGCCAGCCCGGCCGCCACCAGCTGGTCGAGTACCTTGATCGCGCCTGCCCGGGTCAGTCCCGCCGCCACGCCGATCGCGGCAGCGGACCAGCCGGGGTTGCTCTCCAGCACGGCCAGAACGGCCTCCTGGTGCGCGTCCAGCCCGGCGGTGTCCTCCGTCGCGTCCGACGAGGTGACGGCGTCGGAGTCGTCAGTCGTGACAGCCATCGGCGAGGCTTCGGCCGGATCGGTGAGATCGGCGTGCTCGACCGGCTCCGGGGTGTCCGCCGGGTCGTCGGTTTCGGCCGGGTACCAGCGGTCGGGAGTCCGTCCCCGCCCGTCATGGCCACCGGCTGTGCGCCTGGCCCGGCCGCTCCTCTCCAGCTCATTGAGGATCTTGCCCGCTGCCACCCGGCTCATCCCCGCCGCCGCACCGATCGCTGTCACGGACGCGCCAGGGTTTACCGCCAGCGCGGCCCACACCGCCTCCTGGCGGGCGTTCGGGCCGTCGGCCGTCACAGCTTCCGGGGTTGGGGTGAGAGCGGTTTCGGCGGGGCTGAGGGCGCCGTCTGTCGCGATTCCTGTCACACTGTCGAGCGCGGTTTCTGAGACCTGAATTTCCATTGCCGTTGTCCTTTCCGCACTGGTTGGGGCTCGCATTTTGTGGGCCGGTTTTTTTGTGTGCGGCTCGACAATGTCTCGCGCGATAGGCCATGGCAAGCGGTCGCCGTATTTTTTTACGTCACCCCAACGGCTGGAGAGGCTGCCCTCATTAGGATTCACACCGGCTGCGGAATCATCTTGCGACGAAGTCGAACCAAAGACTCGTGACTTTCGGCCCGCGAGCCGGGGAACTGCCACAAACCACGAGCGTAGGGCCGAAGTACACGCCCACCTGCGCTGAACCTTCAAGGCATCCCGATGCCTTGAGAAATAGAACTGTATTCTGCACCTACACCACGAGAGCAAAAGCACGCAATAAGCGGCACTACATAAATGACGGTAAGACGGACCGTTTGCGAGCTCTCAAGGCCAGGTACCAGAGACTCCGACCCCGACCAACGCGAAATCCTCCCCTGCCCATATATTGCATCCTCGCTTCTAAGCGAGTCGGGCCGTACACCGCGCCGCCCGGAACCGCGCTGACCATGGAAAATGACGTTATAGAGGCGGCGCGGTCTTAAGCGCACGCGGGAACGCTACATGCATTTCCAGTACAGATCTCAGCACGCTCGGCACCCCGCCATCTGGCCTGGCTATCCCGCCCAGGCCGTCTCGGCACGCCATATCAAGCCTGATCCGTGGCATGCCTTTAACCGCCGGCCTCCGGTTCACGCCGACCAGAGACGGCCACGGGTACCGAGCGACCTCACGCTTTGGAGGTGCGCATGCGCCGACGTGACCATGGCCACCTCAGCGGCCATCGGCACGTTTCCGCTGGGGGATCAGAGACCGCCGTCCACGTCCCCGTGCCTGACCGCCGCGCAGTCAACACCGCATCGTCCGCAACGGCGCGACGCGGCTCCACCAGATCCGATCCAGCGGTTTCGAGCGGCCCCGGATCGGCTCCAGGGCCAGCTACTCCCCCACTCCTATGCTCCGATCGACGATCACGAGGCAGAGCCGCTTGCAACTCGTTGGGCCCAGAAGCAATGATCACCGCATCCTTGCCCTGCAGCGCCATCCACCGATAACGCACCACCAAGAACGCCCAGTCAGGGTGCTCCCGCCGCAACCGCCGCAGCTCCACCTGCGCCCACGGCTCTTGCCCGAAGGCGGACACCTGGTCGTCCCTGTCGTTTACGCCGAGTCCCGGAGCAGCGCCGAGGGGCTCAACCCGGCGGTGCTCCGCGCGGGCCGCTCGGGCCACAGGCAGAGAGCCTGCCGCGTGTACTGCTGCGATTCCTGAGGGCTGAGGCGGGACCAGACGCAGCTCAGCCCATACCGCGTGCCCCTTGATGGGGCTTCCCGACACCCCGACCTCGGCGGCGAGCCGCGCCACACCTGCGAGCCCGTATCCATCTTCCTTCTGTCCCGGCTGGCATTGCCGGGCGGCCGCGTCGGCCTGCTCATAGTCCGGGACGGCTCCTCCGCCCAGGTCATAGACCGTGACACGCGCCGAGTGCGTCGTACGCGTGACCTCCACAACGAAGAAGCCTCCAGCCAGGCCGGAGCGGCTGTGCCGAAGGGCGTTACTGATCAGCTCCGCTGCCACCCATTCGGCGTCGTCCGCACGAGAGGTGTCCTCCAACAGCAGCTTCACCAGACGACGAGCAGGAGCCGCCTGATCGCCTCGGCCCGGGAACACCCGCCGCCAGCCCATCCCACTCGTCGCTGGCGCGGGCCATACGTCGGCGACGAACGGATCACGCTGGGGATCAAGGACGTCGTCTTGGTATCCGGCGTGGGCCGCTGCGTTCGGCACGTGCAGCCGCTCCGGATCATGTGCTTGCGGGCGCGCCCGCTGGTCGTGATGGCGATCCACCGCTCGTCACCTCCGTGACGCCCCCGACCGCTCCGGGAGCGGCCAGCACCATCAACCACCTCCGCGCCCGAATCACACCCCCAGCACACCGCCCCTCCGGGGCGGCCGTCTACCAGCGGTTTCACCCCGCAGCCAGGGGTGACCACGCCGCCGTCCGGCGCAGCGATCACCCCAACCAGCAGCTTGAGCCTCTCCAGCCAGTCGCCCTACGGTCCACGAACCCACCGGGTCACCAGGAAGGAACGTGGATGCCATGTCAGGCAAGGGCTACCAGACTCTCCTCGAGTGCCGGCGCCGCAGCCGCCTGCTACGCGAGCGCGGCTTCACCATCGACCAGATCGCCATCGTCCTCAGCCTCGACCATCAGGTCAGCCCGCTCCGGCTGTACCGGTACGCCGCCGGACTCACCGCCAGCCAGACCATCAGTGCCTACGCCACCCTCGACCCCAGCCGAGCCGCCGGCCTTCGCGAGGCTCGCCTCTACGAGTACGAGAACTGGCCCGATGCGGGCCGCCGCCCTCCGGCGCACGCCCTCTACTTGCTCGGCCGCATCTACGGCACGGGCCCCGAGCGCCTGGTCCCTCCCAGCGTGCTTGCCACCTACTCCGCCTACGACAGGCAGATCCTCAATCGCGTGCCGTCTCCCTCGCGTTCACCGCGCTAGTTGATGAACCACCGGTGGAGCTACCGAGTCTGCGGGCTCGGTTGCGCCGAGATCTCCCTAAGACGGTGACTCATTTGGTGAGTCGGCGGTAGCAAATGAGGACTGCGGCGAGCCACGAAGGAAGAGAAGTGGTCCGCCCGGCGTTCGTAGCGCCGGTGTAAGCGTCGGCAGCCGGCAAGCCAAGAGACGGTGCGCTCCACCACCCAGCGATGACGTCCCAGCCGCTGGCT
>NZ_JBEFAK010000065.1:0-47448 GCF_040137845.1 Nonomuraea sp. B19D2
GGACTACGGTGAGCACGGGTGTGCCTTCCCGACCGACGTTGGCGCGTCGGTCATGCTTGGTGGAATCACATGATCATCGGGAAGGTACACCCCTTTCCCGATGATCCACAGATCTCAAGCATTGCTCCCAGGCGACTTGGAACCGCGCTGCTACTTCGCTGATCGGCCACCCGTCGTCTACGTACAAGGCGAGCCACCTTGAGCCGGTGGCGCGGCGTAAGGGCGGCGTTGGGATGAGACATAGGTGTGCCCTCCTGGGCATAGTCGTTGCCCAGGAGGGCACAGTGTCGTGGCACTGGAAATCAGTGGCCCGTTGGGGAGTGGTTGCCTCAGCTTTGGGGTCCGGGCGAGACGTGAAGTACCTCGTAGTCCGTGGCCTCGCCACCGCTCTTGGACAGGTCGGTGCTCAATTCGGCCAGCAGCAGAGTCCATGTCGTGACGTCGACCGCAGCCACTCTCCGCACAGTCGACGGGCCGGTCGAGGCGAGGAAGTCGCTGGTGAGGTTTTCAATGACCTGTGCCGGGGCGACGCCGGCGGGCAGCGGTCGCGTTGCTATCCGCATCGATCGGGCTTGGTCGAGTCGACCGGGCCCCGTCGTGACGCCGACAATGGTCCAGTCCTGGATCGGACGTCGGCCGAAGTCACGCACGATCGCGGAGTATCCGGGTTCCCCCCAGCAGAATGCCCTCATCCCGTCGATGTCGTTCCAGACGTAGAACGGGGCGTACTCGTTGACCTCCGCGCCGTTGGCCTTCTCCCTGATCAGGTACGCCTTGAAGTCCAAGCCGTCGAACCGGTCGAGCAGATGGCCGGATCGGGCGACGCGGTCGCGAATGATCCGCATGTCGTAGTCGGCCGGCAACGGGACCGCGTACTGCATGGCATACATCAGTGGGCTTCCTCCGGGGTGGTTGGCTGGTAGTCGTTGTACGTGGCGTCTGAGACGGGTCCGCTCCACGTCACCGTGCTACCGTCGGCTGCTGCTTCCTGAGTGGCAACATGTGTCATGGGTCCCGACGGTCCGGCTCCGTGCCAGTGCAGGGCACCGGGCGGGATCCAGACCGCCTCTCCGGCTCTAACTTGAGGCATTGTCAAATGCTGTGGACGGCTAGGGCTGTGTCCGTGGCGAATGGGTGGCGTCGTAGTGGCGTCGGTTGCTGTTGATTTCTTGTCGGTGTGTGGTGGCCCATTCGGCAAGCGCGGCGACGGAGTCCAGCAGTGTTGCGCCAAGTGGGGTGAGCGCGTAGTCGACGCGCGGAGGAACGCTGGGGTGCACGGTCCGGGTGAGGAGGCCATCGCGCTCAAGTTGCCGCAGGGTCAGGGTGAGCATGCGCTGCGAGATCCCCGTGACCGCGCGATGCAGTTCACTGAAGCGGAGGGTTCGGTCGCGGAGCTGCCCGATGACCAGGATGCTCCACTTGTCGCCGATCAGGGCGAGGATCTGCAGCACCTGTCGGCATACCTCGTCATCCGGCTCGCGACCGCCCGCGTCTTCTGGCGCCGGTGGCGTGACGTCGCGGCGCTGCCCGGCTGGTGAGGTGCTCCTGGAGAGCGTCAAGGGTTACCTCCATGTACGTCACCGACATAAATGTGCCGTCTTGCCACCGACAGGGCAGTGACAAATCATGCTGCTGCGAACAAAGAGTAACTGCCAGGCGGGCAGGCTGCGGCTCTGCGCAGCGTGAACCGCTGTGATCGGAAGGGACGTTGTGGTGGCGAAGACGCTCGTTATTGTCGGTGCCGGCCCGGGGCTGGGGATGGGCGTGGCCCGGGCTTTCGGCAGGCACGGCTTCCAAGTGGGGCTGATCGCCCGGAGCAAGGACACGCTCGCCGCTCTGGTGGGTGATTTGACCGGGTTGGGCATCACCGCTGCGGCTTTTGGCGCCGATATCCGAGATCGTGACGCGCTGGCCGATGCTCTCACCAGGGCCGGGGAGGCGCTGGGACCGGTCGATGTCCTGGAGTACAGCCCCAGCCCGACGGGGCCGATCACCCACGCCGCACAGACCACGGTGACATCCGCCGCCGCGCAGTTCGAGCTGCATGTGCTGGGCGCGGTGACGGCCGTGGGACAGGTGCTCCCGCAGATGCGCGCCCGAGGCGAGGGGACACTGCTGCTGACCACCGGTGTGTCCTCCACGATTGCCGCGCCATTCCTGGCCAACGTGGGCCTGGCCATGGCCGGCTTACGCAACTGGGCGCACGCGCTGCACGCCGAACTTCGCCCGCAGGGGATTCACGCGGCAACGGTGACGATCGCCTCCGGCGTCATCCCGGGCGATGAGGTGGCCGACCCTGATGCCATCGGCGCCCGCTACTACAGCCTGTACCAGCAGCCAGACCGTGCGGAAGAGGTCATCGGTGACCTTGAGGCGTTCCGCGTCCTGGTCGCCGAGCGGGCCGACGGGCACGGCTGACCGGCTCCGTCGGCGGCAGGCTAGGCGGCGTGCTCGTCGGATCGTTCGACGAGCACGCCGCGTTCGAAGCGGGCTCCGGCGCGGACGAGGGCGACGAGGTGGGGCGCGTTCACGGCCCGCCAGCGGGCTTGGGCGGACTCGATGAGTTTGAAGACCATCGCCAGAGCAGCGGTGCGGGAGCCGGCGCCGCGGGTGACCTTGGTGCGCAGGCGGACGGTGGCGAAGGTTGACTCGATGGGGTTCGTGGTCCGCAGGTGGATCCAGTGCTCGGCGGGGAAGTCGAAGAACGCCAGTAGCTCGGCTTCATCGTCGGTGATCTTCTTGACCGCCTTGGGGAACTTCGCGGCGTAGAGCTGGGCGAACGTCTTGATTGCCTGCACCGCGTGGTCGCGGTCCTCGGCGTTGTAGATGTCTTGGATGGCCTTCTTCGCGCCCGGCTGCGCAGACTTCGGCATGGCATCGAGGACGTTGGCCGTTTTGTGTACCCAGCACCTCTGTTCGCGGGTGGCGGGGAACACCTGGGCCAGGGCTTTCCAGAAGCCCAGGGCGCCATCGCCGACCGCGAGGACGGGGGCGCGCATGCCCCGGCGGGCACAGTCGCGCATCAGGTCGGCCCAGGACTCGTTCGACTCGCGGTAGCCGTCCTTGAGTGCGATCAGTTCCTTGGAGCCGTCGGCACGGACCCCGATCAGTACCAGGACGCAGGCTTTGGCCTCCTCCAGGCGGACGTTGAGGTGGATGCCGTCGGCCCACACGTACACGTAGTCGACCTGCGCGAGGTCGCGGTCCATGAAGGCGGCGTGGTCGGCCTGCCACTGCGTCGTGAGCCGGGTGATCGTCGCCGGGGAGAGTCCGGCCGAGCTGCCCAGAAACTGCTCCAGGGCGGGGACGAAGTCGCCGGAGGACAGACCGTGCAGGTAGAGCAGCGGCAGCACCTCGCTGATTTTCGGGGACTTGCGGCACCAGGGCGGCAGGATCGCGGAGGAGAACCGCTTGCGCTCGCCGGTGGTGTCGTCGACGCGCTTGTCGTTCACCCGCGGCGCCTTCACCTCGACCTCGCCGGCTGCGGTGGTGACCTTCCGCGGCTGGTGATGGCCGTTGCGCACCACAAGACGACGGCCACTTTCGTCGCGCTGGTCGGCCAACTCGGCTATGTAGGCGTTGACTTCTGCCTCCAGTGCGGCGGCCAGCATCCTTCGTGCGCCCTCCCGGACGATCTCGTCGATCAAGGAGGAGCTGTCGTCGTTCACTACGCTGAGCACGGACATGCCTTCCCGGCCGGTGCCGCGAACACCGGTCTTGCTCGGTGACCTATCGATTAATCACTCGGGAAGGTACGTCCTCCCCGAGCCGATCCACAGGTCCTGAGCATTACTCCTCTAACTTCCGCGGCAGGCTGTTTTTCGAGCTGCACGCGAGCGATGCCAGAGGTCACGAACAGCAGTTGTCCGTGGGGATGTGAGTGCCAATGGGTGCGTGCACCGGCGGCGAACGTGACCTCGTACGCCGCCAGCCTCGAGGCATCATCCGGGAGGCGCAGAGCCTTCGCGCCGACGTCGCCCGTGAACCCGGCGAGGCCTGAGCCGCTCATGCCGCGGCTCGTTCCAGCAGGTCGACGGCCCCTTCCACCGCGGCGTCAAAGCGCGACGTATCGCCGTGAGCTCGGGCCAGCACATAGCCACCCTGCACGACCGCAGCGATGGTGCAGGCCAGCGTCGCCGGGTCGATGTCGGCACGCAGCTCATCCTTCTCGACGCCCTGCCGAATGACCCCCGCGATGGTCTCCACCAACCAGTCCAGCGTCTTAGTGACCGGCTCCAATAGCGTCGGGGACGCCAGTACGTCGGCGTCGTAAGTCATCCGGCCCATCCTGCAGCCCCGAAGACTGTCCCGCTGGCGACGCAGATAGCTCTCCAATCGCTCCACCGCGGTCCCCTGCCCCATCAGCAAGGACTCGGCGTCGTCGCGCATCCGTTGGGCGCTTTCTTCGAGTGCCGCGACCGCCAGGTCCTCCTTGCCGCGGAAGTGGTGGTACATGCTGCCCTGCCCGGCGGCGGCCGCGGCCTGGATGTCCTTCGGACTGGTCGCGGCGTAACCGCGCACCCACAGCAGCTCCTGCGTCGCGGATATCAAACGGTCCCGTGTTTCCATGCCCCTATCGTACATACTAGTAGGTACAGCTTCCAACTAATGTCCCGGGTCAGTACACCTAGCTGTCGGCCATCGACGACTTCTACGCCCGCCGCGGCCTCGGCAAACCTCACGCCCGGCGCGAACGCGACTCCCGCCGTACCACACCCCGCGCCCTGGACGAACGCCGCGCCCGCCGCTGCGTGCGCCGCGTCCAGCTCACCGCCGCCGCCCACGACAAGGCTCTGGCCCTGCTGCCCTACTTCGCCGGCCTGCGCATCGACGAAGTCGTCGGCCTCGATCTGGCCGACGTGCGTCTGTCGGCCCACAAGGGCGAGTTGCGCACCCTGTGCCAAGCCCTGCAGGACGTACGGACCGAAGGGGAAGTCACAGGTCGCTACCGCTAATTTCCGCACTCAGCCTCCAACTAGTCTTGAGGGCCTATCGCCCGATCTCAACGCAACAGTGGGACCCGGCACCGGGTCCCTGCCGGCTGTCTCACGATCGGCCGGGAGGAACCTCTCGGGTATGACGGCCTGCAAACGATGCTGGCCAGAGCACGTCAGTCACCGAGCCTGCTGGAAAAGGTGATGCCTCAGCGCATGCCTGCCGCATCGAGCAAGGTGACCACGGTGGGCGCGATGAGCCCCGTCAGGTTGTCCGCTCCGATCCCCGCACGGGCGCTGGCGCCGTCGAAGACCACGCTGAGCTGCCGGGCCAGCAGGTCCGGGTCGCTCGCCCCACCTTGCTCGGCCTCGGCACGGAAAAAGGCCATCAGGTTCCCCTTGACCCGGTGCGCCACCTGGCTCGCAGGGTGGCTCTGGTCCTTGAGCTCGATCTGCACAGCCAGGTACTGACAGCCTCGGAACTCGGGCGCACCCGCCTGCAACTCCACCTGCTCGAAGACGTGCAGGATCCGCTCGCGGGGTGAACGACCATCGCCCGCCCCAGGCAGGAGCCTCGCCACGAAGGCAGATGAGCGCTCCTCCAGACTCGCCGCCAGCAGTTCGTCCTTGCTCTCGAACAACTGGTACATGGAGCGCTTCGACACCCCCGCCGCCTTGCACAGCGCCTCGATGCCGATGCCGACACCGTTTCGGTAGGTGAGCGTGGCCGCCGCCTCCAGCAGCCGCTCTCGGGGACTTAGCCTCACTTCGGTCGTCATACTGCGAGGTTAACTCCATTCCGGCGAAATGAAAACCAATCGGTTTCCAGAGCGTGCCGCGGCGACATCCGGCGCCGCGCACAGCCGAGCGGACACCCCAAGTCCGCGCAGAGGCTCGGCGACGGCCTTGAGGGAAAGACCGTCGCCGAGCCCTGATGTGTGCACACCTCCCGCCCCCTCCAGGCGACACCCACCGGGACCACTCCGCACCATGACCCCGTCCGGGTGAGTCGCGTTCCGCTACGCCGGCACGGCGGTCTCCTCAGGCTCCGCCTCGGCGGGGATGCGGTGCAGCCCCTTGCGGTCGTACCAGCCCGTCACCCCGAACCCGAACAGCGCGGCCACCAGGAGACCGACGGCCATCATCACCCAGCCCCGAGTCAGGCCCGCGTCACCCTGGCCGTCGTAGTAGAGGATCGAGCGGACACCACCGGTGATCTGCCGCAGCAGCTCGAACTCCACGAGGAAGCGGTAGAAGCCGGGCAACGCCTCGATGGGGTGGTGGCACCGGCCGTCGGCACCGCCATCACGATAGAGACCAACGTGACCACCAGCATGCCGGGTGTGCCGAAACACGGCAAGAAGGGCGAGCGCACCGATCCCGCAGACCGCGATGGCGTACACCGAAGACAGCCACAGCAGCGGCAGGTGGGAGGCGTCCATGCCCATGACGCCGACCGCGCCCACCATGACCAGGGCGCCCATCAGCAGAGACAGACCGATCATGAGCGTGCAGCTGATGGCCAGGGTCTGCACCCGGGTCGCTCGGATCAGCGGGCGGTGCAGGCGCAGCGGGCCCATGTCGTTGTGGGTGTAGCCGAGGGCGTGGTCCACCTGGCCACTGATGACATTGGCGGCGAGCACGGCGCAAACCACGAGGACCAGCGCGTAGTAGAACGCGGTCAGGCCCAGGCCGCTGTGCGAGCCGAGCGGATGGCCGTCCGCAACCGTGACAGCGACCGGGGCGGCCAGCAGGATGCCTGCCGCGGCGGGCAGCTTCGCCTGCTCAGCCCCATTCTCCGCGGCCAGTGCCCTGCCCACGTGGCGCGAGGCGCTCTCGGCCGCCGCCGTCGAAGCCGCCCCGAGCCAGGCTGGAGCCCATACTGCCGGCGGACTGGTTGGTCAGCACCCTCAGCGTCGGGCGAACCGGGCTCTCGGCGCCTGCGGCGCTGGTCAGTGCGGTGATGGAGGAGGTGAAGTTGCCGGGTACGACGAGCGCGCCGTACAGCTTGCCCTCGCCGAGTTCCTCCGTCACCCCCTTCTCGTCCATCACCTTCCAGTCGATCCTGTCCCCGCTCGCGGTCGACTTCTTGATCGACTCGGTGATCCGCTCCCCGAGGTTGACGTGTTTGCCGCCGACGGTGGCTCCCTTGTCGGCGTTGACAAGGCCGACGGGCAGCTTCGTCAAGTGACCGGCCGGATCGATGTTGGCGCCGACGTAGAACACGGTGAACAGCAGCGCGAGTACGCCTGTGATGACGCCGTTGGCGATCCACAGAGGTTTGGCTTGCAGGACGCGGAAGGGGTGAATGCCACTCATGACGTACGTTTCTCTCGATCGGTGGACGCGGAGCGTTTGGCCGGGGGCTGCCAGCCGCCGGTGACTTCTTTGACGGGCTTGTGGGGGAAACGGCGCTGGGCGTATTCCTGCGCATGTGAACCCGGCAGGACGTAGAGGGTTTCCTTCTTGTCCTGGAGCGGTCGCAGCACGGTGTCCATGAAGGTCTTGCGGTCCTCCAGGTACGGGCCCAGGACGTCCTCGCCGCCGGGGCAGACGGCCAGGCAGTAGCCGGACTTGTAGCCGGGAGGTGAGGACAGGCTCTGCCACATGGAGGCACTCTCGGAATCGGTGACCCGGGAGCGGTAGTCGGCGGCGTCCTCGCTGTCGGCCACGGTCTGCGCCCAGTCGGTGAACCCGCTCATGAACTCGCGGTAGTTGTGCGTGGTGCAGGCCAGCGCGTCGAAGGTGCCGTCCTTGGCGATGGCGCCGACCGGGCAGGCGGCGACGCACAACTTGCAGTCGATGCAGGGGGTGTAGTCCAGCGCCTGCCCGTACGCGCTCAGCTCCGCGTCCACCAGGACGGTGGCCAGCAGGACGAAGCTGCCGAACTTCGGGTGGATGACGTTGCGGTTCAGGCCCATCACGCCGAGCCCGGCGGCCACCGCGACCGTCTTGTGCGCCACCACCCAGATCCGCTCGCTGGGGAAGCGGTCCATCTCCTGGGGGAAGCCGACGGACGGATTGAGGGCGCGGTAGCCGGCGTCCTGGAGCGCCTGGGTGACGCTGCGGGCGGCGCGGTTGGCCTGCTCGTCGGTCTGGTGGAACTCCTGGTTGGCCACGCTGCGGGCCGGGGAGCGGCAGTTGTCGCGGTTCATCCGGACCACCATCGCGATCAGGGTGCGGGTGCCGGGCAGCGCGGCCAGCGCGTGCTCGCGCTCGCCGGCCAGGTCGGGGTGGCCCAGGCTGACCGCGGCCGCGTCGTCCGCACCCGCCGCCAGGCACAGCTCGCGAAGCCAGGCCGCGTCGATCAGCGCTGGCGGGCTCACCGCACCGGCCCTGCGCCGGGCGAGTACAGCCCGTACCGACGGGTGGGCGGCCAGCTTCGCCGGAAGCCTGGGATCCGTCGGCCGGCCCTCGGCGTCACGCGCGGCAGTCATCCGATGCTCCTAGTGAGTCGGGTTCGGAGTCGCCCTCTCGGCGAAAAACCGATCAGTTTCACCGTAAACCGATCGGTTTCAACGCGCAAGCCCGAGCTGCGGACCGCCCCCGATCCGCCCCCTCTTCGAGGTGCGGCCAGCAGTCGGCACTCACGCCGGCCGCGTCGTCGGCGTCAGAGCGTCCGGTACCGATGTCCACCCCCTGGGGACCGCTTCAGTGGGGTGCCGATCCCCATATGTGGTGCGCATCCTGCTGGGAACGGCCGTCATGAGACTGCTGGACAGGGCGGGCCTGGTGGGCTCCGGGCCCGCTTCTACGACCGGTTCGGCATCAAGGAGACCGACATGCCGGCCGAAACCGACGAGCGGGCGCCAGTCGCCATGGGCTGAACCCTGCGAGCGGGGTGCCGGTGACGTAGGGGCACCCCGCCAGGGACTCACTCCGCCGACCGCTCTCTCCCACGCGGACGCGACGATGATGGCAGTGGTTCGATCACCATGTACGTCGAAAGCCCGACCAGCATCCTCTTCGACGGCGAAGGCATTCCTTGCCACCAGCCCTCCGCCTGCACCTCACCTCGACACCATGCCGAAGCGGCTCTCCGACACGGTCGGGGAAGCCGGCCTCAAGCTTCGATTCGGCCGCCCGACCCCGCTGATGCCCTCCTTGAGCTTGCGCCTGGAAACCGATCGGTTTACTGTGGCGGAAACCGATCAGTTTCCCATTCTGGGGAGGCAGCCATGACCGCATTGAAGGACGATATGCCCAGCCACGAGTCACGTCCCACGATCCACATTCCGGGGACCACCAGCCACACCATCGCCCCGCGCGTAGGACGCCACGGCCGCGAGGGAACGCTGCGTTACCTCAAGGCGGGCGCCGGTGCTCCCCTGGTCCTGCTGCACACCGTGCGCACCCAGGCCGAGCACTTCCGCCACCTCATCCCGCTGATCTCAGATCAGTACACCGTGTACGCCCTCGATCTGCCGGGGATGGGCTACTCCGAGATCGTGCCCGGCGCGTCGTACGACGAGCCGGCGATGCGCGCGGGCGTCAAGCGGCTCCTCACCGAACTTGACCTGCATGACGTGACGCTGGTCGGGGAGTCCATGGGGGCGGTGCTCGCCCTGACCACCGCAGCCGATCTGCCGGAGCGGGTACGGCGCATCGTCGCGGTCAACACCTACGACTTCCGTGGCGGGATCGCCAGGTCCAGTCTCCTGGCCCGTGTGGTGGTCAGCGGTGTCTTGACGCCGGGAGTGGGCCCCGTGATTGCGGGGGTGGAGCCCAAGGCCGCCCTCCGCAAGATCCTTCAGGGCGGCCTCGGCGACAAGAGCGCGCTGCGGGAGGATTATGTGGACGAGCTCCTCCAGGTGGGCGGCCGCCCCGGCTACCCGACCGTCGCCCGTGCCGTGTACCAGAGCCTGCCCAGCCTCATCGCGGCTCGCTCGCGCTACCCCGCGGTCAAGGCGTCCGTCCACCTCGTCTACGGGGAGAACGACTGGTCCCGACCCTCGGACCGGCAAGCCAACATGCAACTGCTGCCGGCCGCCGATTTCACGCAGGTGCCGAAGGCCGGTCACTTCATCGCCTTGGAACGGCCCGACGTGCTGGCCGACCTGTTGAACGCGGTGGCGTGACCGCCCCGAGAGTGCCGTGGCCACCCCTGTTCGGGTGTAGTGCGTAAGGGGGACCAGGTTCGACCATGTCGCGTGACAGCGTGCCACGCGAAGGAGCAATACGTGGCAGAGATCCAGATCGAGTTCGATGTTCCGGCTCAGATGCGTGACGGCACCGTGCTGCGCGCCGACGTCTACCGGCCCGGGGGTACGGGGCCGTGGCCGGTGTTGCTGAGCCGGCTGCCGTACGGGAAGCAGATGCCCATGGTGGTCGCCATCCTCGATCCCCTGACGGCGGCCAGGCGTGGCTTCATGGTGGTCATCCAGGACACCCGCGGCCGGTTCCGAGGGGGGTGGGAGTCGTTGACGTACGAAGAGAGCGACGGGTACGACACCGTGCGGTGGGCTGCTGCCCTTCCAGGCGCGAGCGGCTCCGTCGGCATGATCGGCGTCAGCTATTTCGGCAACACGCAGTGGATGGCGGCGCTGTCCAAGCCGCCGGAGCTGAAGGCGATCGCGCCGATGGTCATGTGGTCCGATCCGGACGACGGACTGTGGACGGCTGGCGGGCCACTCGGGCCGTGGTCGCGCTCTCCTCGGGTTCGTCTGTGGTGAGGTTGCGGTCCCGGTCTTCCACGACCCTGCCCGGCCCTCTCGCATCGTCCTCCCCGTGGTGGTTCCGGCCTGACAGGAAGCGGCGGGAGAGCCGGCCGATCCGTTGCGCCAGTGGGCAAGGACGCCGAAGCAGCCGCGTTGGCTCCGGCGGAGGGCGGCAGGCATTCCGCCGCCGGAGGCGATGTCTCCCCCCAGGGTGCCTGGCCGTCGGCGATCTCCGCGGTGAAGCCCTCCACCCGGGCCGCCCGTTGTGGAGTGGGCGCAGGGCGCCACTCCCGTCACAGCAGTTGCGGCCTTCAACGATCGGATCGCTCCCGCCGGTCCTGGCGAGCTGCCGCACGCAGCACATCGCAGTCCCGGACGACCTGGCGCTCATCGACGTCGACGACCTCCCCGTAACTTCGCTCGCCGTACCGGCCTTGACCACCATCGGGATGGACCTCACCGCAGCGGCCGGCAATCTCACCACCGGCATCCTCTTGACGGTCGGCGCTCCGGCCCCGGCAGCGCCGAGCCGACCCGGCGCGGGCGACATCCTCGCCCTCATCCAGCGCGAGACGACCTAGCCGCCGTTGTCGACGTTCCTGTCATGAGACGTAGCCGGTCGAAGTGAGCAGAACACGAGCGCCGTCGGCGGGATTCACCAGGCTGACGTCCTTGTATCCGCAAGGTTCTCCGGCACGGTTCGTGCAAGCGGCGCTACCCGGCGTGAGAGTGCGGAGCCTACTGCCCGCCGTACCCAGGAGCGTTGGACGCAGAGTGGCGTTGGCCGTGGTCGACCGCGCGGACGACCACCCGCGAACGCTGCCAGCGGGTCCACGATCTGATCGGCCAAGGTGTGGGCCTGACCGTGTTGGCCGGGCCATGGGGCGGCGCTGATCGTGCCCGCCTACAACTTGCCCGTCCTGAAATCCGCGCTGCTCTTGAGGACCGCGGAGTCTATGCTCCAGTTCTCCGGCTGGACTCTCTCCCAGAGACTTCCCTTGCCGAGCTCCCTTCCCAACTGGTCTTCGCGACGGAACCACTCCTCAGCGCTTCTGATCCTGTCGGGGTGAATTTCGTCGAGCAGAGCGTAGTCCCTGGTGATGATTCCGTGCTTCCACACATTCCAGAAACCCGTGAAATTGTCGCGGAAGCTCATGGTGCTTTTGTCGTTGGGATCGGCGTTGTATCCGGCGGGGTGATCAGCAATCCCCTTCAGGTCCGGGCTGTTCCAATATGTGTCCAGATCAGTGTCGATGTACTGGGCCGGATGCCCGGTGACCTTCTCGAATGCTGCAGCCATATCGGTGTAGGTCATGTGCTCGATGGCGACTTCGAGGTCCATGCCATTGGCCCGTTCCGGATGGTCGAAGAGCCAGCGGACATAGAATCCGCAGTCTTCGAGAGCCACATGCGGAACAGCTCCCTCGCCGAGCGGGACTCGCCACGTGACGACACCGTCTTCGACGGTGGGCGTCATGGGCGTGAGCGGTGAGATGACCATCTCGATGTAGGGACCTGACGTGAAGACCGCTGCTCCCATCCGGTCCCTGTTCTTTTCGTTCTGGAACAGCACCCATTCGGCCATGCGACCCTTGCCGTCATAGTGGCCGGTGCGGAACCTGGAGTCGTAGCCTGATTTCTTCAGGGCGTAGTCGAGGTTTCCATAGACGAAGAACTTGATTCCTTCTTCGATCGCTATCTCATAACTGCGGATGGCCCAGTAGGTCTCGGTCTTCTCGCCGGTGTTGAACCCGTCGATGTTGATGAACGCCCCGTCACAGCCGCGAAATCCTTCGCGCAGCACGTCCTCGTCGGCGAATGACCCTTCGAGGATGGAGACGTTGCCGAGCGCGAGGAGAGCCTGGGCCCGGGGGGAGGTGGCATCCCGGGTGAGGACCCGGACGGAGTACTTCTTGTCGGCGACGAGGGCGCGAACGATGGGTATTCCTTGAGCCCCTGTGCCGCCGATGACGAAGATGGTGGAGGTGGCATGAGCAGACATGGTTTTGACTCCGAGGTTGAGTACGCACGCGCCGGGCGCGGCCCGTTCGGGACTGATCTCTGCATCGGCTTGGCGATCAACGGCACCGACCGACTGACGCTGCGCCGATGCCCGTGGGTCATGAGACCTTGAAACCGATCGGTTTCCACCACGGTACACCGATCGGTTTCTTAGTGGCAAGCGCGTATCCATTCACGCCTGCCGTTGAGCTGGACCCTGGTTTGGGGTAGACGCGCCGGTTTCTGCTGAATGCAGGGATCTTGGGATGGGTCGTCGTAGTTTGAGCTCGTGTCCGGCCCCCAGGAGCTCAGCCGTGAGGAGCTGTTGGCTGCTCTGGACGAGCTGCGGGCCGCGGTCGCGGAGCGGGATGCCGTGATCAGGGTGTTGCTGGCTGAGGTCGAGCAGCTGAAGCGGCGTGCGGGGATGGATTCGTCCAACTCCTCGATGCCGCCGGGGTCTGACGGTCCGGCGTCTCGGGCGAAACGCGCCAAGAAGCCGAAGAAGCGCTCGCCCCGGCCGCGCGGTGGGCAGGCCGGGCACGAGGGGCATGCGCTGGCCTGGCGGAGCGATCCGGACCAGATCACCATCATCGCCCCCGACGCATGCGCCGGGTGCGCCTCCACGCTGGTCGGCCGGGAGGGGGAGGGTCGAGGTGATGTACGGGGCCGCCTCGCTGCCGTGCGTGACCATGACCACGGTGGTTCCCCCGGCGGCAATGGCGGCGAACAGCTCCAGCACCTCGATCGCGGTCGCCGAGTCCAGGTTGCCGGTCGGCTCGTCGGCTACCAGCAGCAGCGGGTCGTTGGCCAGCGCGCGGGCGATGGTGGCGCGCTGTTGCTGGCCGCCGGACAGGGCGGCGGCAGCTTGTCGGCCTGCTCGGCGATGCCGACCCGCTCCAGCAGCGCCAGCGCCCTGGGGCGGCGCTCGGCGTGCGGATAGGTGTCGCAGAAGTCCATGGGGAGCATGACGTTCTCGACGACGGTCAGCGTGGGAGCAACTGGAAGAACTGGAACACCACGCCGACGTTGCACCCGCGCCAGACCGCCAGCGCGTGCTGGCCCAGATCATGTACGGCGGCCCCGGCGACGCGCACCTCGCCGCTGGCACGATGTTCGATATCAAGAAGCCGGGTCAATCGACGAAACCGCAGTTCAGTACGGTAGTGAACAGATCGGCGAAAGTGTTCAGATCCCGTAGACGGCCTGCACGCCGGGCACGACGAAACGCAGGTACATGTCCGCCATCTGCTCGGCCGTGTACGGGAGGTCGTCGTCCAGCCGCCACACCAGCAAACCGAGCAGCGAGCTCGGCAAGAACTCCATGGTCACGTCCACCGGCACCGCGCCATCCCGGTGCGGCAGGAACTCCGGCATCCGCCGGGCCATGACCTCCTTGATCCTCCGGCGCAGACCGGTCCTCATCACCTCCGCGCCCCGCTTACCTGCCACCGCCTTGTACAGGTCACGCTGCCGGTCGGCGTGCTGGAACGCGGCCAGGACCGGATTCGGCTCGGCGCGGCTGGCGAAATGGCGCTCCATGTGCTCCTCGAGCGCCGTCGCCAGTTCCTCCAGGTTGCCGAGCAGGAGGTCGTCCTTGTCGGTGTAGTGCGCGTAAAGGTGGAGCGGCCAACGTCCGCGCGGTCGATGACGTCCTGGACGGTGATCCGGTCGTAGCCCTTCTCCAGGATCAGCTCCACCAGGGCGCGGCGGAGCAGTTGCCTGGTCCGCCGCACCCTGCGGTCGGTCGCGGCTGCCGGCATCGAAGCCCTCCAGGATTCCGAACATGATATTCAGCACCAAATGCCGTGTTCATGAATCCGTCGGTTCCGCCGCCGGCAAGACCCTTACGGGATGAGCGCCGGCCGCCCGCCCCTTGATCAGCCGCGCACGCAATCGCTGCAGTCGCGCGGCACACTCACCGCGGCGGGGGCTCCCTTGGTGTGGCCGGCGCTCTCCAGCTACTGCTGGCCTTGGTCATATCCGGTTGTATCGGAGCCTTCCGTACCTGCGGCTTGGCGGCCGCGGTGTCCCGCTTGAGCAGCCCGAAGCCGGGCGAGATCTCGCTGGAGGTCCCCTCGAAGGCCAGCGCGTTGATCTGGGAACGGTTCATGCCGTAGTAGATCGCACGGCGGACGGCCGCGTCGGTTTGCGGCCCGTCGCAGACCAGTGCGGCGTTGCTGCAGGTGTCCAGGACGATCTGGTTCAGCGGGGTGATCACCACCCCAGTAGGTGGGGTTGGCGGCGTAGGTGAAGGCCTGCGACTTGAACTCCGCCAGCCTGTAGGGCCCGGTGCCCACCGGGTGGCTGATCGCCTCGGTCGCCGGGCCGGGCCGGGTCGTCGAAGTCCTTCCACTTGTGCTCGGGCACGATCTACACCCGGCTGAGCCCGCACGCCGTGCCTATCAGCGCCACCGCAGCCAATGCGGCCGGGACGCGCGCCCCGTACCACTTCGTCTTCCATGTCATCGCCGCGACCTCCAATCGGTGTTGGTAGTGCTGACTGCGATCGTGTTGGCGTGGCGCAGGACCCGGGCGCCGGCCAGCGTGTCGGGGTGGCGCAGCGTCGTCGCGGTGTGGACGTGAAAGGTGAATGTCTCCCCGGCCGCGAGCGAAACGAGCATGTCGTCGACGATCGCGTCAGGGGCGACCTTGTCCGCCAGGACCACGATGTCGCGCGTGTACGAGGCGGCATGCACATCGATGCGGTAGCCACCGGTGACGCGGTCGACGGTCGCGGTCAGGGGCACCGGTTGGTAGGCGAGGTCGCGGTCCTCGGCGAAGAAGTGGTGGGTCTGGGCGTCTGCGGTGGTCACGACCAGCACCTCGCTGCTCACGTCGACAGGTTTGAGCAAGTCGTCGGGCAGGTCGAGCCGGGCGGTCGACCGCGGTGCGACGGTGAGGGAGAACTCACCGATGGCACGGATCCGGCCGGCGAAGGACTGTCTCGTCGCGACGATCTCCGCGGTCCACGGTTCGTCGAGGTCGTTCACGGCGATCAGCGTGGGACGGCCATCGCGGGGCTGCACGGTCAGCAGTCGGGGGGAGAAAGCGTGCTTGATCGCGTAGTAGAGGGGTTTGGGTCGCTCCTCGCTGTCTACGGCTGACCATGAGATGGCCGGCCAGCAGTCGTTGAGCTGCCATACGAGGGCGCCGGCGGTTCGTGGCCACCAGGAACGGAAGTGTTCGATACCGAGTGCGACCGCGCGGGCCTGGTTGAGCTGTGTCGCCCAGTGCCAGTCTTCGAAGTCCGCCGGAACGGGCAGGTGAGGGGCAAGGCCGCGATGGAGGTTCCCGTTGCCGTCATGAGCCTTCTGGTGGTGCAGGAAGCCGGGAGAGGTCGGTGTGATGGGCTCGTCGTGGATCCACCGGGTGAGCGTGGCCCAGGTCGGTGGTGCCTGGAAGCCGAACTCGGCGCAGAAACGGGGGATGTGGTCGCGGTAGTGGGTGTAGTCGACCGCGTTCCACACGTCCCACTCGTGTCGGGTGCCGTGGTCCGGGTCGTTCGGCGGCAGGTCACCCGGGCTGTATGGGCTGCCGGGTGCGTACGGACGCGTGGGGTCCAGCTCGGCGAGGATCTTGGGCACCAGATCGGTGTAGTAGCCGAGCCCCCAGCTTCGTCCCTGTAAGTCTTCCTGCCAGCCCCAGTCGTGGTAGGCGGGCAGGTTTTCGTTGTTACCGTTCCACAGCACGAGCGACGGGTGAGTGACGAGTCGGGTGATGTTTTCCCGCGCCTCGGCCTCGACCTCGCTGCGCAGGGGTTCCTCTTCCGCGTAGAAGGCGCAGGCGAAGGGAAAGTCTTGCCACACCAGCACGCCGCGCTCGTCGCAGACGTCGTAGAAGTCGTCGGTCTCGTAGATGCCGCCGCCCCAGATCCGCAGCATGTTCATGTTCGCCTTGACTGCCTGGTCGACGCGGCGCGCGATCCGTTCGCGGGTGACCCTGGTGAGGAAGTGGTCGTCCGGAATCCAGTTCGCGCCCTTGGCGTAGATCCGTTTGCCGTTGACGACGAAGGTGAACGGGGTACCGATCTCGTCAGGGTCGGTGTCGACGGTGACCGTGCGGAACCCCACGCGGCGCTGGACGACATCCGCCGGGTCTTCGCCGGACAGCACGGTCACGGTCAACTCGTACAGCGGCTGTTCGCCGTACCCGACCGGCCACCACAGTCGCGCGTACGGCACCGCCACGGTGACCGTCGCGGTGTCGCCGGTCACGGTCACCCGTTCCTCGCGTCCGTCCACCGTGGCCACCACGGTGTACGCTCGGTCGTCGGCACGGTCCAGTTCCACGTTCACGTCGACCCTGCCCGTGCCGTCCGCTTGAACGGTCACGAGGGGACGCACCCGCGCAAGCCGCACCGTGTCCCAGCGTTCCAGCCGTACCGGCTTCCACAATCCGGCGGTCTGCAAGTCTGGACCCCAGTCCCAGCCGAAAGAGCACGCCATCTTGCGTATCGCGTTGTACGGGTGAGGGTAGGCCCGCTGCCGCCGGCCGAGGCGGCCCTCCGTCTCTTCGGCATAGGTGAGCGCGGACTTCAGCGTCACGGCGAGGTCGTTGCGCCCCTCGCGCAGCACCTCGCGGACGTCGAATCGGTAGCTGCGGTGCATATTGGCGGTGTGGCCCAGGACGTGGCCGTTCAACTCGACGATGCCGACCGTGTCGATGCCGTCGAAGACCAGCTCCACCCGCTCGCCCGGGCGAGGCGCCTGAGCCTGGAACGTTGTCGAGTACCGCCAGTCGACACGATGTGCCCAGGTCAGGTCGGCCTCAGTGCGATCCAGGTACGGGTCGGCGATGACACCCGCGGCCATCAGGTCCAGGTGTGCGCTGCCCGGCACCTGGGCCGGCAGGAGGCGTCCGGCGAGGAAGTCGGGCACCGGCCCGCCCACGGCAGCCAGGTGCCATCCGTCGTGGACCGTGGTACGCATCATCGGAACTGCTCCGATCGGTCGGCGGCGTCGGACCTCACACAGAGGTTATAGTCACGTAATAAACTTAATTAAGTCAACACTGCCGGGCTGCATTCGATCGCGTCGTCGGAGAGCACCATTTGGTGGCGTGGTTTGACCTGGCCGATCTTCGCGCCGACCAAGCCACTGAGCTCTGCTTAGACTTCAGTGCAAGTTGCGCCAGCCCTGGCTGCACTTTCGTAGACGTCCGAACAAAGCGGGAGTTCCGCCTGGGGGCCACAGGCGCGGCGCCTCATCGGAGCAGATGCGTTCGGTAGGCCATCGCGATGGCGGCGAAGACGTGCTGATACTCCAGGTGCGCGGCGCGGGCCTCATGCCCGTCGACCGCTGAACACCCTGCTCCGTCGAAGGCCACGACAAGCCGCGTCCGTGCATCCCGGCGACGTCACACGGCGGTTGCGTCCGCCGCCTCGCCCTCGGGAGACGGTGGTTGGGCGTTGTCCGTCGGACGGCCGTGGCCGAGGGTCAACTCGCTTTGCAGGACGAGGACCGCCCCACCGATCGCCGCGGCGTCCGATCCGCTGACCGATGGCACGACCCGCACCCGGTGAGCCCGCCGCGCGAAGGTGCGGCGGTCCACCTCCTCCTGGATCACCGACTGGTAGATCGAGCCGGCGACCGCGAAACTCGGCCCGGCGAGGACCACCGTGTCGAGGTCGAACAGCGTGGCCATGGTGACCGCGGCGCAACCCAGATAGCGGGCCGACCGTTCGACCAGGCCCCGGGCGGCCGGGTCACCGGCGTTCGCCGCGGCCGCGAGCCGCGCGAACTCGGTGAGGAAGTCGTCTCCCGTCGGGTCGAGCGCCAGCCGCTGGCCAAGCCCGGGCGTCGTCAGCGCCTGCCTGACCACCGCCGCCGGGCCGGCGTAGTTCTCCAGACAACCACGGTTGCCACAAGGACACTCGTCCCCGTTGACGTCGAGGGAAATGTGGCCGATCTCCACGCTGTTCGAAGAGCTGCCGCGATACACCTCGCCTGCGATCACCACGCCACCGCCGATCCCGGTGGCCATGTAGATGCAGCCGTAGGTGCTGCGTGGCTCCACCGCCCCCATCCAGTACTCACCGATCGCGGCCGCCGCCGCGTCGTTGTCCAACAGGACCGGCAGACCGAGGCTCTCGGCGAGACGGTCCGCGATCGGATAGCCGAACCACTCCTCGGTGGGCTGAGGGGTCAGCAACACGCCAGCCTGCCGATCCTGCGGCCCATAGCTGACCAAGCCGACTCCCAGCACCTTGTCGCGATCGACGGCCGCCGTGTCGAGCAGCGCGTTCACCTGCGTGGCCACCGACGACAGACCGCGCTCCGGCGGCATCGAGGACACTCCGCTGAACGACATCCTCGCGATCTGCCGGCCGGCCAGATCGACCACGACGATCACGCACGTATTGCGTTCCAGCTGCACCCCGACGCTGTAGCGGGCTGAGGGATTGAGCTGGACGAGCATTGGTCGCTTGCCACCCGTCGACGCCCCTAGCCCCGCCTCGACGACCAGACCGTCGACCATGAGCTCACGCACGACCTCGGAGATCGTCGGTGCCGTCAAACCGGTCGCCCCCACGAGCTCCACTCGGCTGATCGCCCGCGCCGCGCGGATCAAGTCGAGCACCATTCCGCGGGTCTTCGTCCGAGTTGCCCAGATGGGGCTCGTCACCGTGCCACCTCCCACACCCTGATGTACAAAAGCTACCTTATTTTCATCGATCCGCCGGACGAGCAGCTCCGCGTCCAAGCCCTTGAGCTGGGGCCCTCTCCCGACCTCCAGGTGCTCTTCTTCCTGGATATAGCTTCGCGATTGACTTTTATAACTTAGCTAACTAAGCATCTGGAGCAGCTGTCCGCATCTATCTCAAGTAGAGGGATCAGATGAAACATCGTCATGCGCTGCTCACGTTCGGCGCCGTCGGAGTCCTGGCACTAGGCAGCATGGCAGCGACCACGCTCCCCTCATCGGCTGCCAGCACTGGCTGCTCCGTCACGTACACCGTCCAGAGCCAATGGCCCAGCGGGTTCACCGCCAACGTGGCCATCACCAACCTCGGCTCCGCCGTCGAGGGGTGGACCTTAACGTTCGACTTCCCCAACGCCGATCAGAACGTCACCCAAGGCTGGAGCGCCACCTGGACGCAGTCCGGGGCTCACGTATCCGCCGCCAGCCTGAATTGGAACGGGTCACTGAACACCGGCGCGTCCACCTCCATCGGCTTCGCCGGAGCATGGAAGGGCACCAACCCGGTACCCACCTCGTTCGCGCTCAACGGCACAACCTGCACCGGCTCGGTAACCACGCCGACCCCCACCACAACCACCAGTCCCTCCCCCAACCCCAGTGGTCCAGCACCACGCCTTCGAGTGTCCGGCAACAAGATCGTCACATCGGACGGCAAGCCTTACCGTCTGCTCGGCGTGGACCGCTCAAGCGGCGAATACGCCTGCGTGCAAGGCAAGGGCCAATGGGACAGTGGCCCGGTCGACCAAGCCTCGGTCGATGCCATGAAGAGCTGGAACATCCACGCGGTGCGCCTGCCGTTGAACGAAGAGTGCTGGCTCGGCGTCAACGGCTCGCCCAGCGGCGCCACCTACCAGCAGGGCGTGAAGGCCTACGTCAACCTGCTGGTCGCCAACGGCATCACCCCGATCCTCGACCTGCACTGGACCTCGGGCGCCTACAGCAACGGGCCGGACTGGCACTGCAAGGACGCCACCGCGACGTGCCAGAAGCCGATGCCGGACGCGCAGTACGCCCCCCAGTTCTGGACCAGCGTCGCGAACACCTTCAAGGGCAACGACTCTGTCGTCCTCGATCTGTTCAACGAGCCGTACCCGGAGATCGGCAGCGACTGGAACAAGACCCTGGGCTGGCAGTGCCTGCGAGACGGCGGCACCTGCACCGGCATTCCCTATGAGGTGGCCGGCATGCAGGATCTGGTCGACGCGGTCCGGGCAACCGGCGCGACCAACGTCCTCATGGTGGGCGGCCTGGAGTGGGCCAACGACATGCGCGAGTGGCTGGCATACAAGCCGAACGACCCGCTGAACAACATCGCCGCGTCCTGGCACGCGTACAGCTTCAACGCCTGCGCCACCGCGTCCTGCTGGGACACCCAAATCGCCCCGCTCGCCCAGCAGGTACCCGTGGTGATCGGCGAGTTCGGCCAGGACAGCTGCGGCTACGACTACATGGACACGCTGATGGACTGGGCCGCCGCACACGGCCTGTCCCACCTGGCATGGACCTGGAACCCGTGGGGCTGCAGCACCGGCGGCGTCCTTATCAAGGACTGGAACGGTACCCCTGAACCCGGCGTCGGCGAAGGCTACAAGGCCCACTTGCTCACGCAGAACCCCTACACAACCCCGTAACCAACCACCCCAGAACACCTAGCAGCGCGGACGCCGTCGGGCTGACATTCGACGACGGACCCGACTGCCGTCGCGTCGTCGTCCCCGCCGCCCGGCCGCGGTGCCTGCACGGCCACGATTTCGCAGGCCGGCAGTGGAGCGACCGCTTCATCCTGCCGGTGACGGTCTCGGGCACGAACTCGTCACGGTCACCGTGACCTCGCCACAGAGATCATCGCGACACGTCAGCAGATGACGTCGGCCAGTGCCAGGATCTTCGCGTAACCGCGCGGGTCCAGCCTGGTCGAGACGTACCAGGCGGTTCCCGATCCCACCTGGTGCCGGGTGATCGCCGGGCGGCCGTCCGCGTACGTCGCGGTCGCCGTGGCGCCCGCCAGCAGGACGGTCTCGCTCCAGAAGTCGCCGGTCGTCCCGTCGGACAGCGTCACGGGGCTGGTCAGCGGCTGGAACTCCGTGACCCGGACACCGAGGACGTCGCGCAGGGCGCCGGGGTAGCCGCCCAGCCGGACGCGGGTGTCAGGATCGACGACGCCGCTGAAGTACGACACGATCAAGGTGCCGCCGCCTTCGACGTACCCGGCGAGGTTGGCGGCGGCCTCGTCGGAGATCAGGTAGAGGGACGGCACCAGGACAACCCGATAGGACGAAATGTCGTGAGAGGGGTGGACGAAGTCGGCGGCCATGTCGTGCTGCCACAGCACCCGGTGCGCCCGCTCCACCGACACACGAAAGTCCAGCCCGGTGGCCGGCAGGGCGGGGTTCTGGAGCGCCCAGTGTGCCTCATCGTCCCAGAGGATGGCCACCTCGGCGGCCTCGGCGGGCCGTGCCGGAGGAAGCGCGCTGAGCGTCCGGCCCAGTTCCGCGACCTCGCGGAAGACACGGCTGTCGGCGCCCGCGTGCGGGACCATGCCCTGGTACCACTGCTCCGCCCCGCCGCGTGAGGCCCGCCACTGGAAGTGCAGCACCCCGGCGGCCCCGCGGGAGGCGTATGCGAGGCTGCGCCGGACGTGCTCTCCCGGCTCCAGTGCGACTGTCCGCTCGGGGGTGTACATGGCCGCGACGCCCTGCTCCATCAGCATCCACGGCTTCCCGCGCGCCCAGGAGCGGGCGAGGTCAGCGGCGAAGGCGATCTGGGCGAGGCCGCCGTCGCCGGGTTCGTCGGTGTAGTGGTCGATCGCCACGAGATCGACCTCGGCTGACCATTTCCAGTGGTCCAGGGGCGTCCATCCGGCCATGACGTAGTTGGTGGTTACCGGCTGGTCCCCGTGAACGCGCAGGATGTCACGCTGCTCGCGGTAGTCGGCGAGCAGCGCGTCGGAGCAGAACCGGCGGTAGTCCAGCAACTGGGCGGGGTTCGCCCGATACTGGGTGGCCCGCGGCGGCAGGATCTGCTCCCATGACGAGTAGTGCTGGCTCCAGAATGCCGTGGTCCACCTGTCGTTGAGCGCGTCGAGAGACTTGTGCCGGTCACGCAGCCAGGTGCGGAAGGCCGTCGCACAGTGATCGCAGTGGCAGATCGTGCCGTACTCGTTGTGCACGTGCCACATGGCCGTCGCCGGGTGCGCGCCGTACCGCTCGGCCAGCGCCGTCACGATGCGGCGCGAGGCCGCCCGGTACGCGGGAGCGTTGACGCAGTACGTGTCCCGGCTGCCATGGGCGAGCCGGACCCCGTCGGCACGCACCGGCATCGCGTCCGGGTAGCCCAGGGTGAACCAGGGCGGCGGAGACGCGGTCGGGGTCGCCAGGTTGACCTGGATGTCGTTGTCGTGCAGCAGATCGAGCACGCGATCGAGCCAGCCGAAGTCGTAGACCCCCTCCGACGGCTCAAGCCGCGACCAGGAGAAAACCCCCACGGTGGCGAGATTGACACGCGCCTGGCGCATCAGCTCGACATCCTCCCGCCAGACGTCCTCGGGCCACTGTTCGGGGTTGTAGTCTCCGCCGAAGAACATGCTTTCCTCCATTGGGGGGCGTCTGGGGGTGTCGCGGGCCGCGCCGGCTAGTCGCTGCCGGTGACGAAGCCCTGGATGGCGACCACCGCGCCGCCACGGGCCCATTCGCGAAAGTCGTCCGCCTCGATGATCACCTCGGCCGAGTTCGTCACGCCGCGCCGGTTGGCGCTGAGGGCCCGGTCGAGGTCGTCCTTCGCGACGCGGGTCAGTTCAACGCCTTCGCCGGCCACGATCACCCTCTTGACCATGGAGAACGTCGCGATGTGGGCGATGAGCCTGCCGAGAGCGTCCGCTGCCTCGCCGACGACGCCGAGGCACACCTTGTCTCCTCCCGCGGCCAGGCGCATCACCTCCTCGTACGTCACCGGCCGCCGTAGTCCTTGTCCGGCGGCGGTCACGATCGACTCGCTGGACAAGTACGCGGCGGCGCATCCGCGGTGGCCCTCCGGGCACATCGGTCCGCCGCCGTTCAGCACCAGGTGGGCGAACATGCCGAGGTCCGCCTCGGTCGCGGCCACCAGGTGGTCGTGCACGACGAGGGCGTAGCCGATCCCCGCCCCGATCGAGACGAGCGCGAAGTCGCACAACCCGCGGGCCGCCCCGAACCAGTGATGCTGGTGGGCCAGCGCCGCCACGTCGTTCTTGACCACACACGGGACTCCGAGCGCCTGCTCGAGCAGGAGCTTGAGCGGCACCTGCCGCCAGCCGAGGAACCCCGAGTCGACCAGCCGCTCGCCGCCGAGCTGAACCGCGGCGCGGGCGTCGCCGGCGAGCGTGACACCGGCGCCGACGGGTGGTTTCTCGCCGCCGGACAGCTCGTCCAGCAGCCGCCTGGCCTGGCGGCACACGGCCTCAGGAGCGTGGTCGGAGATCGGCTCGTCGCGGGCCGCGACGATCTGGGCGCGCAGGTCGGTGACGACGGCATGGACGTGGTCCGCGGTCAGCTTGACACCGAAGAAGCGGTGCTCGCCCGCGGCCACGTCCAGGGGGCGAGTGGGGCGGCCGTTGACCGGGTCATGCACCACGTCGCCTTCGACGAGGAGCCCGGCGTCGACCATGGGCTTGGTCAGTCTCGTCAGGCTGCCGGTCGACAGGCGCAAGGTCCTGGCCAGCGCGGTCCGGGACGCGGGGCCGTGGATGATGAGCTCCTTGACGATGGAGCGTGCCGCGTCGGGCAGGTCGTCCCAAATGCCGGACCAGCTTCCGGACTCAACCTCCATCAGCCTCACCTCCCCCGTTGGCTTTGCCACGAAACTAGCATGTCCGTGGAGTAACTGCATCTTCACATTGAAGTCACCGAAAAGTGCGATAAGTAGTGACACATCTCACATCCTGTCTCTAAGTTGGCTTTGTTACAAAGCCACATCGCTTCGCAGTGAAGGAGGCACGGATGCGTATCTCGAGGCTCGGCGGCTCCATCGCGGCGCTCGGCACGGCCGCCGTCCTGGCGGCCTGCTCGTCGGGCACGCCCGCGAGCCCCGGCACCCCGGCGGCGAACGCCGGGCCGGTGACGCTGGAGTTCTGGTGCTGGGGCTCCGCCCAGAAGGCCAACGTCGAGGCGTTCAACAAGGCCCACCCGAACATCCAGGTCAAGCACACCGACGTGGGAGGTGGGACCGACACGGCGACCAAGCTGCTCACGGCGAACCGGGCAGGCAACGGCCCCGACGCCGCCTGCATGGAATACGAAACCCTGCCTTCCATGATCGTGGCAGGGGCGCTGGCCGACATCTCCGCTTACACCGGCGACATCAAGGACGCCTTCAGCCCGGAAGTGTGGGATCTGACCAGTTTCGACGGCGCCGTCTACGGAGTGCCGCAGGACGTGGGCCCGATGGTCCTGGTCTACAACAAGAAGCGTTTCCAGGAACTGAAGATCGAGCCGCCCGCCACCTGGCAGGACTTCGCGAACGTCGCGGCGGACGTGCGCAAGAAGGACCCCGAGGCCTACCTCGCGACCTTCGCGCCGGCGGAGTTCGGCAACTTCGCCGGGCTCGCCCAGCAGGCCGGCGCCTCCTGGTGGAAGGTCCAGGACCAGACGTGGACGGTGGGCATCGCCGACCAGGCCTCCCTTGAGGTGGCCGACTTTTGGCAGGGGCTCATCGACAAGGATCTCGTCAAGGCCGAGCCGCTACTCACCCCCGAGTGGAACAACAAGCTGAACAAGGGCAAGATCCTCACCTGGCCGGCCGCCCTGTGGGCGCCGGGCGTGCTGTACGGAATCGCGGAGAAGCAGGCGGGCGACTGGGCCATCGCGCCTCTCCCCCAGTGGAAGGCGGGCGACGACCGGGTGGCCTTCCAGGGCGGCTCCGCGTTGACCGTCACCAAGAGCTCCAAGCACCCCGAGGCCGCGGCGACGTTCGCCAAGTGGATGAACACCAACAAGACGGCGTACGACCGCCAGATCGAGCTGGGTGAGTACCCGGCGTCGCTCGCCGGTCAGCAGGCCGCGAGCAGCAGTGCGCCGCCCAAGCTGACGGCAAACCAGAAGGACTACTGGGACATCGCCACGAAGGCGGCCCAGCGCACGATCCCGCACATCAGCTGGGGTCCGAACGTCAACACCGCCAAGAGCGCCTACCAGGACGCCGTCTCCGCCGCGATCAAGAACCGCACCCCGCTGAGGGACGCGCTGAAGAAGACGCACAACCTCGTGGTGGAGGACATGAAGACCACCGGCTTCAAGGTCGCGGGTCCATGACCGCCACGACCAGGGCCGAGCGCAGATCCCGGGCGCCGTATCTGTTCGTGGCGCCCGCTGTGCTCCTCTTCCTGGCCTTTCTTGCGATCCCCATCGGCTACGCGATCTACCTCAGCGCGCGCGGCCTTCGGCTGACCGGCAAGGGCATCTTCGGTACGCGCGAGGAGGTCTTCGTCGGGCTCGACAACTACCTCAAGACTCTCACCGACCCCGAGTTCTTCGCCGGCTTCGGCAGGCTCGCCCTCTACGGCCTGATCAGCGTGCCGCTCACGCTCGGGCTGGCGCTGCTGTTCGCGCTGCTCCTCGACCACGCCGGTTCGCGGGCCAAGAGGTTCTCGCGCACGGCGATCTTCATCCCGTACGCCGTCCCGGGCGTGACGGCCTCGCTTCTGTGGGGCTTCATGTACCTGCCCTCGACCAGCCCGTTCAGCTACCTGACCCGGGAGCTCGGACTGGGTGAGATCCCGTTTCTGGGGGCGGGTGGCATCTACCCGTCCCTGGCCAACATCGCGGTGTGGGGCGGCGTCGGCTTCAACATGATCATTATCTTCACTTCGCTGCGCGGCATCCCGTCGGAGCTGTACGACGCGGCACGCATCGACGGAGCCTCCGAATGGCAGATCGCCTGGCGGATCAAGATCCCGCTGGTGGCGCCCGCGCTCGTGCTCACCGGACTGTTCGCGCTCATCGGAACGCTGCAGGTGTACGGCGAGCCGACCACCGTGAGGCCGATGACCACGGAGATCTCTCAGGATTGGGTGCCCTTGATGCACATCTACCGCAACGCCTTCATCCGGGACGACCTGCCGCTGGCCTCGGCCGCCTCGGTCCTGCTGGCAGCAGGCACCCTTGTGGTCTCGGTCGTGCTCCTGAAGGTCACCCAGAAGCGCGCCTTCGGAGGCATGCAGTGAGTGCCACCGGCCACGTGCTCCCGCACCGGCGCGCCCAGATCCTTCCCACCCTCGTCCTGCTCATCGGCTCGATCTACTGCCTGGTGCCCGTCGCGTGGGTGCTCGTGGCTTCGACCAAGTCGAGCGGCGAACTCTTCTCGACGTTCACCTTCGCCCCAGGAACGGGCCTGCTGGACAACCTGCGCGACCTGTTCACCTACGGGAACGGCCTCTACCTGCGGTGGACGGCCAACAGCGTCCTGTACGCGGTCGCCGGCTCCGCGGTCTCGACCCTGATCTCGACGCTGGCCGGGTACGCCATGGCCAAGTACGAGTTCCGCGGCCGCAACATCCTGTTCTACGCCGTCCTGGCCGGCGTCCTCGTGCCCGGCATGACGCTGGCCATCCCGCAATACCTGATCATGTCCGAGATGGACCTGGTGGGCGGCTACTGGTCCGTCCTGCTGCCGGGCCTCATCTCGCCGTTCGGCATCTACCTGGCAAGGGTGTACGCGATGGCGTCCGTCCCGGACGCGACGATGGAGGCGGCCAGGATCGATGGGGCGGGCGAGTATCGCATCTTCGGCTCGATCGGGTTGCCCATGATGATCCCCGGCATGGTGACGATCTTCCTGCTGCAGTTCGTCGGAACCTGGAACAACTTCCTGCTGCCGTACGTCATGCTGTCGGACGAGACCAAGTTCCCGATCACCGTGGGCCTGTACACCCTGCTCAGCAAGGGCTCGGGCCAGCCCGTCCTGTACGGCATCGCCATCGTGGGCGCCGCCGTGTCGGTGATCCCGCTCATCGCCCTGCTGCTGTTCCTGCAGCGCTTCTGGCGACTCGACCTGCTCAGCGGAGGGTTGAAGGGCTGACGCCGCATACGACCTCCGCTCCGCCTCACAGAAAGCCGTTCATGCAGATCCTGCACTTCAGAGCCGCCGGCGTGTCCGTGGTCATCGAGTGCCCGTCCGACGCCCTGCCCGCGATCCTGCACTGGGGGCCTGACCTGGGCGTGCTCGACGACGAGTCTCTTGCTCACCTCGCGGCCGAGCTTCGCCCCCGGCCGGACATGACCGTCGACGTGCCCGTACGGACTTCTCTGGTACCAGAAGCCCGTACCGGCTGGATGGGAATGCCCGGGTTGTCCGGCCACCACCAGGGACAGAACTGGTCCCCCGCATTCACCAGCGTCACCTACCAGCAGACCGGGCAGACCCTCACCGCCACCGCCCGAGACGAGTATGCCCGTCTCACCCTCACGATCATCATCGAACTCGACCACTCGGGCCTCCTCCGCGCAAGGGCGGACCTGCGCAACCAGCACAAGCTGCCCTACACCCTGGACACGCTCAACCTCGCCTTCGCCGTCTCCGGCACGCCCACCTACCTGCTCGACCAGGCCGGACGATGGGCCAAGGAACGCATCCCCCAGCGGCGCCCCCTCACCGTCGGCACTCACCTGCGCGAGAACCGCCGCGGCCGGACCGGCGCCGACGCCGCCACCGTCCTGCTCGCAGGCACCTCCGACCTCGGCTTCCAGCGCGGCGAGGCATGGGGCCTGCACGTCGGCTTCAGCGGCAATCACCGCCACTACGCCGAACGCACCTCCACCGGCCGCACCATGCTGGGCGGCGGCGAACTGCTGCTGCCCGGCGAGATCATCCTGCCGCCCGGCGAGACCTATCGGACCCCGTGGCTCTACGCCACCTACGGCCGCGGCCTCGACCAGGCAGCCCGCCGCTTCCACGACCACCTGCGCGACCGCCCCTCCCACCCGTCCTCACCCCGGCCCGTCGTGCTCAACACCTGGGAGGCCGTCTACTTCGACCACGACCTGGACCGCCTGCTGGACCTCGCCGACCGCGCCGCCCGGGTCGGGGTCGAGCGGTTCGTGCTCGACGACGGCTGGTTCAACGGCCGCCGCGACGACAGGTCCGGACTCGGAGACTGGTACGTCGACCCGGACCTCTGGCCCGACGGACTGCATCCGCTGGTCAAACGGGTCAAGGAGCTTGGCATGCAGTTCGGGCTCTGGCTCGAACCCGAGATGATCAACCCGGACTCCGACCTGGCCCGCGCCCACCCCGGCTGGATCCTGCGGACCGGCGACCGCCTGCCACCGCCCGCCAGGCACCAGCAGGTCCTGGACCTGACCAACCCCGACGCCTACGCCTACATCAAGGAACGGCTGCTCGCCCTGATCAGCGAATACGACCTCGACTTCATCAAATGGGACCACAACCGCGACCTCGTGGACGCCGGATCCACCATCCGGGCCGGCCGGGCCTCCGTCCACGCCCAGACCCACGCCGTCTACCGGCTGTTCGATGAGATCCGGACCGGACATCCGCGCCTGGAGATCGAGTCGTGCTCCGGCGGCGGGGGCCGCGTAGACCTCGGCATCCTGCAGCGCACCGACCGCGTCTGGGCCAGCGACTGCATCGACCCGGCCGAACGCCGGCAGATCATGCGCTGGACCGGACAGCTGCTGCCGCCCGAGGTGATCGGCAGCCACATCGGCGCCGACCGCTCCCACACCACCGGCCGCCGGCACGACCTGCCCTTCCGCGCCGCGACCGCGTTCTTCGGCCACTACGGGATCGAATGGAACCTCACCACGCTCGCCGACGGCGAACTCGACGACGTGGCCGCCTGGATCGCCCTGCACAAACAGCACCGCCACCTGCTCCACACCGGCGTCATGGTCCGCATCGACGACGCCCCCGAGAGCGTGCAGGCCCATGGCGTCGTCGCCGCGGACGCCACCGAGGCCATCTACGAGATCGCCATGCTGGACCGCCCATCCACCTGGCCACCGGGCCGCGTCCGGCTGCCCGGCCTCGACCCGGCGACCGTCTACTCGGTGCGTCCGCTCATGCCCGTGACCGCGCACGGGACGGCCCCGGCCTGGACGAGCGGCGGCTTCGCCCTGCCCGGCTCGGCGCTCGCCGTCTCGGGTATCGCCGTGCCGCCCCTGTTTCCCGACGAATCCGTGCTGGTCCACGTCATCGCCACAAGCCAGACATGACACTTGAAGGACCCCCCACATGATCGGTGTGCTTGCGGACGGCGCCACGCGCTGGTCGTTGTGGAGTGCCAGGAGGTCGCCGATCAGGGGTGGCGATCTTCTGGTACCTCTCGTCGTCGGCGATTGCCCTGTCAACGAACACCCTAAGCACCTGGGATGTCTTTGGGGCTCATCGCACGGACCCGAGCGGAGGGCCTTTCCGGCCAAATCCACCCCCTGTTGTTGCAACAACAGGGGGCAAGTAAGTCGCAATGAGTATGCGCTGAGCTCACCTTTAAGGCAACTGAAAGATCCTTTCCTAACGTAGCTCGCATGAGATTCAGCCCATTCCTGGCGGCCATCGCCGCCGCCATGCTTCTCGCCCCCTCCCCTGCCATGGCCACGGCCAAGGCCGCGGCCCCTGCCGCCACCGAGGAGTCCGACCGCGAGATCGTCTTAGCTCAACTCGACTACACGACCGGGCTGTCGGTGACCTTCACCGACAGCGTCCCGTCCGACGAGGTCGGGATGGTCCAGACCGGAATGATCGGTCGCGCCCCCCTCATCGCCCGTGACGACGAGGACACCCTCCTGGAGACCTATCTGGAGATCACCCCGCCCGACGTCGCGGTCCCCCGGCGTCTCGTCGAGGCCCACGGCGCCGACCTGCCCGCCGAGCTGCAGCGGCGCAGGATCACCAGCGAGCCGGTCACGGCGGGTGGCCTGACCGCCCCGGCGAGCGCGGTCCGCTCCGGCACGTCGACCTGCACCTGGTCGCCCTTCGGCTGGACGCTCTGGCACGACGACGGCGTGCCAGGCCTGCCGGCCAAGTCGTACAGCACGTTCGACTTCGGCGGCTTCAAGCAGAGCATCGCCGAGAGCTACGTCGCCAACTGCACCCCGCAGAGCTCGTCGAGCAACCTCTGGGCCCGGCACCGGATCTACTACAGGAACATCCTCGGCAACTTCGTGAAGCACTTCGAGGGCCTGGTGCCGCCGGGGCACCACCAGGCCGTGGTGAAGTCGGGCGCGATCAAGCGGCACCGCACGGTCTCCTACGACGACGCCTGGAACGCCGACCCGTCCTGCGGCGGCGGCACCTGCGTCTACGCCCGTGAGGGCCGTTTCCGCAGCTAGAAGCTCGGCGGCCGCTTCTCGCGCAGCGCGCGCACGCCCTCCTGCACGTCAGGCCCGGAGAACCCGAGGAACGGGAGCGGTTCTGGGCGCGGACCTTCGTGCTGGGCGGCTCATGCCTGCTGGGCGCGCTGGTGGCGGCCGCCGCGCACGGTCAAATGAGCGGCCCCTGGCCGGCGTTCATCATCGGCGTGGGCGCCGAGGCCGGCATCCGCGGCATGGGGGGTCAGAGAGATTTGGAACGAGATCCGGCGTTAGTGGCGTTCTCGCAGGTCGATAGGCCCGCCGCTCCCGAGCGTGGCCCCGGGCCCCAAGGTAGCCCGACGTAACCCGGGGTCGAGGAACGACGGGACAGCCATTAGCGGTACGGGATGTTCGAGCATGTCAGGACGGGTGTGCACGACCAACGGCGTTGAGTTGGCGTCGGCCCGAACGTGGCGGGAGAGGCTGGCGCGATAACGCGACCTTGAGTGTTTCCGCGGGTCACCGTGACCATCTGCACCATGATCCATCTCACCGCTAATGGCTGTCCTCTCGTTCCTCGACCCCGGGTACGGCATGGAGCGCGACCCGATCTTCGCCCTTGAGTGCCACTGGCACACCAAGGATCAGCTGCTCATTCGCCCGCAGCGCCCCCGGCGCACGTAGGGCCCCTCTCCTGCACGACCGGAACCCCCAGGCCCCCGCGCGGGCCGGGGGTTCCACTTTTTCAACGTCGTTTGAGGCGTGTGAGGGCCGTCCCGGAAACGGGTGACGACAGGCGGGCAGGGTTCGATCCTCGGTCGCAGGGTTGAACCCTGGTGAGGGTGTCTAGCCTGCCCGTTTCCCGCCGCCCCGTTCGGCCTTACGCCCTCGCGGCCGCCAGAGGCCGGCGACGGCGCCCGCTCTTCGCCCCGAGGCAGTGCCGTCCGTGAGCGTGAACAACGGCGGCCATGGCCAGGCCTCGGCTCTGCCAGTCGTTGCGGACCATGTACGGGAACTTGAGACCACGAGCAGCCCATGGCAGGCTCATGCCGCATGATCGATGAATTCGCGAAAGACAACCTGCACGAGAGACTGCGGCGGGACCGTAAGGCGCTGCTCTGGAAACTCGACGGCTTGTCCGAATACGACGCCCGCCGACCTTTGACAGCGACCGGGACCAACCTCCTCGGCCTGGTCAAACACGTGGCCACCGTCGAGGCCAGGTACTTCGGCGAGGTCTTCGACCGCCCTTCCCCGGAACCGCTGCCCCGGTGGCAGGACTCCGACGGCAGCGATCTGTGGGCGACCGAGGACGAGACCCGCGATCAGATCATCGGGTTCTACCGGCGCACGTGGGAACACTCGGACGCGACGATCAACGAGCTTCCCCTCGACGCCCCCGGCCACGTGCCGTGGTGGCCGGAGTCAACGCCAGCCTGGCACACGAACCTGTTCGCCATCATGGTCCATGTCCTCGGCGAGTCCACCCGGCATGCCGGGCACGCCGATATCCTGCGCGAGGGCCTCGACGGCCGGACCGGGTTGCGCGCCGAATACGAGAAGCAGATCGACGAGGAAGCCCGTACAGCTTACCGCGCGAAGATCGAGCAGGCCGCCAGGTCGGCCGCACCAATCAAGGCTTAGTTAGACATACCAGGCAGCCTGACATCAGCTCCCCTACCGGCGCTTGCGATTTCCGAGCACCCCGGCCACCTGATATGCCCGCGTCACCCGATGTGGGCGTTCAGTCCACGCCTTCGTCGTCCTCGTCCGGCTCGGGCGCGTCCGGGTCGCGCAGCGGGCGCAGGGCGCCGGCGGCGGGGGTCGAGGCGGTGAAGCTGTAGCGGCCGAGCAGGTTCGGGTTGCGGTGCTTGAGCGGAGCCAGACGGGCGATGTCCTCCTCCCGAAGATCGTGGCCTTCGGCACGGAGCTGTTCGACGGCGGCGTCGATGTACTTCGTCGTCCAGAGCACGATGGCGTTGAGGACCAGGCCGCGCGGGTGCGGCCGTTGAGCAGGCAAGGGAGCAACCGGGCGGCGCCGGCATCCCGGTAGACGGTCTCCAGCACGAAGTCCTCCCCGCGCCTGGCCATGGTGGCGGGTCTTGGCGTGGGTGCCCTTGGTCTTCACCCGAGCCTTCCGGGCGGTCGGCAGCGTCCCGTGAACTCAATTCCTGACTCGTGTGAAAGACGGGCGACACTACTTCCTTGAAAAGGCCCAACCACATGCCGCTCAGCACGACCCTGTCTGACGCCGACCTGATCGAACGGTCGTGGCGAGATCCAGAGGATTTCGCCTTGCTGTTCGACCGGCACGCAGGACACATCCACCGTTATGTGGCCCGCCGGCTCGGCGACGACACGGCCGACGACGTCGTCTCCGAGACGTTCCTCGCCGCGTTCAGGCAGCGCCGCGACTACGACACCGCCCGTCCGGAGGCCCTTCCCTGGTTGTACGGCTTCGCGACCAACTTCATCCGCCGGCATCAGCGCGCCGAGATACACCGCTATAAGGCGTACTCGAAAGTGGGCGTGCTTCCCGACGCCGACGACGCCGCGGAACAAGCTCTTGAGCGGGCGAGCGCGCACGCCGTACGCCGCCCTCTCGCCCAGGCGCTCGCCTCGCTCAAGGGCCGCGACCGTGACGTCCTCTTACTCGTGGCCTGGGCCGACCTCACCTACGAGGAGGTCGCCAACGCCCTGTCCATCCCGATCGGAACAGTCCGTTCCCGCCTCAACCGTGCGCGGGCCATCGTCCGCGACACCCTCGGCAGCACCAACCCCACGACGGAGCAGACCTCATGAACGAACGGACCGACCTGACCGAACTGCGCGACCTGTTCGCCGACAAGCCGCACCCCACGGCGGACCGTCTCGCCCCCGCCCGTACCGCCCTCCTGACCGAGGCCCGCACGAAGCGGCGGGCCCTGGCCAGGCCGGCCGGTCTGCGGCGGGTGATGCTGGCGGGCGGCCTGGTCGCGGCGATGACCGCAGGGGTGATCGCCGTCCAGACGTTCAACTCCTCCGCGCCCGCGAGCGCCGCTGAGGTCCTGAGGCGGGCGGCCGAGGCCGCGACCGCCACCCCGTGGCCGGACCCCCGCGACGACCAGTACCTCCACTACGAGCGGATCGCGGAGACGCGCAGCGAGAAGGGGGTTCCCAACGTCGGTCCGCGCCACATCACGGGCGAGGCCTGGGAGTCCGTCGACGGCTCCCGCCCAGGACTCCTCTGGCACAAGCCGCCGAAATCCAGGCCACAGAGCCCCGAGTACAAGGAACTCCTGACCCGGTGCCCCGAACGTGGCGCGGGGCGCCCCGCCTACGCCGACCTCCGAAAGTGGCCGACCGACCAGGAGCAGCTCCGGCACAAGCTGGCCGAACGCGGCAACGAGATCGTCCTTAACAAGGACACAGCGACCCAGACCTGGAACGGCGTCCTCAACATCCTCGGCAGCCCGGTCCCACCCAAGCAGCAGGCGGCCATCTTCAAGATCGCCGCGACCCTGCCAGGCATCGAGACGGAAGAACTCAAGGACGCCACCGGCAAAACGGGCATCGCCGTGACCCGAGTGGACAACCGAGGCCCCGGCGGCGCTATCTCCCGCGAATCCCTCATCTTCGACAAGACCTCCTACGTCCTCCTGGGCGGCCAGGAACTCGTGCCGGGGCACGGACGTGAACTCTGGTCCATCACCCGTCCGCAGATCACCGACGTACTCCCGGCCTGGTCCAAGTCCGTGAAGCGGAGAGGCTGCCTCTGAGCCTGCATCCACCGGACGACAGGCGGGCCGCGCCGGCCGCCCGCCTGCCATGATCCAGCAACCGGGCGGCCGGCGCCGCGCCCCAGCACCACCCCGAGTGGAACGCCTCGTGCAAGATCAGCGACGGAATCGGCACCATGGCCCTGTGTTCTCTGGTGCAAAAGCACCGCTCGGGCATCTCCAGGCCGACGGCCGCATGATCGTGGTGATGTTCCGTAAGGGGATCCCCCACCGGAAAACCCGCCAGCCGAGACAAGGCCCCAGGTCGAGGTGTTCCGTAAGACTGTTCCACGCAATGTTCCGGTGACGGGGGCTATACGGAACACGTGGGCACGTGAACGGAACCCGCGTCGGCTACGCCCGCTGCTCCACCGACGAACAAGACGTCATCATCCAGACCGAGCAGCTCCTGGCGCCCTCGGCGTCCCCGAGGATCGCATCTACATCGACCGCGGCTTCTCCGGAACCACCCGCCGCAACCGCGCCGGCCTCGAACAGGCCCTCGCCGCCGTCTGGGACGGGACGGTCTTCACCGTCACCAAGTTCGATCGGTTCGCCCGCAACATGGCCGAGGCCAACGAGACCCTGACCGGCCTGTCCGGCCGTGGCGTCCTGTTCGGACTGAGCGCCTCCGTCTACGACTGGAACGACAGGATCCCGCCTGATCGCGATGATCAGACGGGATCCCGTCAACCTCGGTCCAGCCGTTTCAAGAACGGCCCCCATATCCCCATGAGGGGATCCGTTGAGGGTGAAGCGGGCGAAGGTCGCCAGCCCTCTGGTCAGTACTCGATCCACGCTGCGAACCTGTCGAACATAAATTATGGTTGAAACATTGCAAAACGAACGCGCCCGATGTTCAATCTGCTTGTGGGGAACGGGAACACAGACCGGCTGAGGCAGGTCACCGACGCGGTGCGAGAAGCGGGCAGCCTCAGCGTCGCTGAGCTGGCTGCGCTGACCGGGGCGTCGGAGATGACGATTCGACGCGACCTGGAGACGCTCGCTGAGCAAGGTGTCCTGAAGAGGTACCGCGGCGGGGCCAGAAGCCTGCTGGTGCGCGGCGAGAAGCCTCCTTTCGCCATGCGGGCACACGAAGGACTGGAGACCAAACAGCGGATCGCCGCCGAGGTCGCCGAGCTGATCACTGACGGGGAGTCGGTGGTGGTCGACAGCGGCACCACCTGCCTGGAAGTGGCCCGCGCACTGCGCGGCCGGCGTCTGACCGTGATGCCGCTGTCGCTGCACGCGGTGAACGCGCTCGCCGACCCGCCAGAGCCGCTGACGCTGCTGGTGCCCGGTGGCCGGCCCCGCCCGCGCGAAGGGGCCTTTGTCGGCCCGCTGACCCGCGCCTCCCTGGGGGCCTTGCGCTTCGACACTGCCGTCATCAGCTGTTGCGGCCTGAGCGTGGCACACGGGCTGACCGTCCACGACCTGGACGACGCCGACGTCAAACGCGCGGCGATCGCCTCAGCCCGCCGAATCATCGTCGTCGCCAAGGCCGCCAAACTCCACCGCACCACCCTCGCCTTCGTCGCACCGGTGACCGCCTTGCATGTGGTGGTCACCGACGCATCCGCCCGCGACGACGAGGTCCAGGCCATCGCGGCTGCGGGCGTGACTGTACGGACGGCGTGACGTATGCCCGACACCCGGCTCTTGGACCTGCCTGTTCGGTGTACAAATCCCCCATCGGGCGGAATCGGCTGGCCCGCACGGCGGGCGTCGACGGTGCAGCCGAGACCACGTTCCGGAACGTCTACTGGCGGCTACGCCTGCGCGACCAGGGATGGGCCATCGGCCCCGACTGCTGGCGGCAGGTAGCCCACGCGTTGGGCGCCGCCTTCGGTAGCCGCCAGACCGCCGACTCATCGCAGCCGACACCGCCAGCTGGAGCACCGTCGACGACACCATCCGTCTACCTCATCAGCAGACTCGCCTCATCCGGGCTATCGCCTTGAACTGCTGCCCAACATCCCAGACGAACTCGTCGCCCACCACGACGACCACCACCCTTGGCTCGACCACTTCGAGCCACGTGCCTTTCGCCTCGGCCACCGTGCATCCCTCCCTCACGACCGCGGTCAAAGCGGCGGCGGTTCAGCACCACTCCCCCCAGCGGGGCGGGCCCCTACATGAGAGGGACTGATCCCTTGGTTCCTACACTCCCTGTCCGGCACGGGCGGAACACGCAAGTGAGCTTCATGGCCATGATCATGGGACTGACCTGCGGATACGACGCCACCGCCATGGCCGGCGCGCTACTACTGGTCACGGACCACTTCGCGCTCACGACGACTCAGCAGGGCTCGCTGTACGCCGCTCCGGCCGCTGGATGGATCGTCGGCGCGCTGCTGGGCAGCAGGCTCGTCAACACACTTGGCCGTCGTACGGCCCTGCTCGGGCTGACGCTCCTGTACATAGCAGCCACCTTCCTGGCCGTTACGTCGGGCAACCTGGTATGGCTGGACTCGAGTCGCTTCGTCCAGGGCACTGCAATAGGCATCGCCATCGTGGCGACCCCGATCTTCATCGCTGAATCAGCCTCGACGCGAGCTCGCGGACGCATCGCAGTCCTGTACCAGGTGGCAACCTCTTTCGGGTGTGCGATGGGCTACATCTGCAGTTACTTCCTCACGGGCAGTGAGCAGTGGCGTCTGATGCTCGCCATTCCCGGCGCCCTCGCCCTCGCCAGCGCCGTGACGCTGATACGGCTCCCCGAGACCGACCGCTGGCGTCAACTCCGGGAGGAGCGGGGGGCCGGCTCGACGGTCGGGTCCCCGCGTCCCATGGGCATTCTGCGCACCATGCTCAGCTCCCGATACCGGACGCTGACGTTCTTCGTCGTCACGCTGGGCTTCTTCGTCCAGGCCACGGGCATCAACGCGATGGTGTTCTTCAGCCCGCGGATCTTTCAGCACATGGGCTATGTCGATACCTTCGGATTGCTGGTTCTGCCCGGTTTCGTGCAACTCGCGGGCGCTGTCGCAGCGCTCGCCTGCGCGCTGACGATCGATCGGTTCGGCAGACGGCCCGCCCTGCTCACCGGCACCGCCCTCATGGGCCTGGGACACGCGCTGATGGTGCTCGCGTTCGCCACTGGCTCTCCCGAGGTCGTGGGTTTCCTCGGCCTCATCGTCTTCACCATCGGCTTCAACTCCGGCTTCGGAGCGCTGGTGTGGATCTTCGCTGCCGAAGGCTTCCCAGATCACCTCCGTGGCGCCGGAGCGTCGGTGATGCTCCTGACGAACCTCACGACGAATCTGTTCATCGCCCAGTTCTTCCTCGACCTGCTCAACGCCGCCGGCGGGACGCTGACCTATCTCATCCTCCTGGCCATCACCACCCTGGCCTGGCTCTTCGTGCACTTCCTGGCTCCGGAGACGAAGGGCCGTTCCCTGGACGAAGTCCAGTCCTACTGGGAAAGCGGTAGGAACTGGCCTGCCACCGGCGACACGCCCGCCTCGCGCACATGACCATCGACGCGATCCCGTCGCCGAACAAGCAGGCAGACCCATGAGTGCCGTCTCCCGAGAAGAAGAGATGGATCGGCGGTGCTCGCCGACGATGGAGTCGACCAGGGCGAACTGCATCTCCAAGTCGTGGTGGTAGCCGGACCAGGGCTCGGTGCCGTCTTCACGTCGCAGCGCGAGCGGGAGGGCTTTTCATCGGGGTAGATGGGTTGTCGTCGCTCATCGGGTGCCTGGCCGTGGCCGGCTCCGCGTCGGGCTGTCGGCCTCGGCCGGCATCACGCCTCGGCCATGGTCTTCACCATGGATCGCAACAGATCCGGGTCCCGGTCTCGATCTGCTTCGCCGGCCACTGCTCGGGCGTCACACTGGGTTTGCGCCCATCGTCTGGTTCCCTTCGAACGTGATCTTCGCTATTCGAAAGGATCACGCGATGGCCGTCGTTACTCCCGTGGACGCTAGCCTCGCGTTCCGCATGATCTCGCTCCGCCCCCAGGCCCTCGCGCAACAAAGGAGATCAGCTGAGCGCGTGCGGGATGCGGTCGAGCACGGGGTGGCTGGCCAGGCCGTAGGCGTAGAAGTCGACGGCCTGCGCGCCGGCCGCCCGGGCGCCGCGTACCTTGGCGGTCAGCCGGTCAGCCGAGTCGCTGTCGGGGTAGCCGGGGCGCAGCACCGCGCGCACCTCCCGGTCCTTGCCCACCGAACGCAGGTAGGCGCCCACGTCGTCGGTCACCCGGGCGGCGTCGCGCGCGTAGGCGAGCACGGCGAAGGAGGACACGAGGTTGCTCAGCGCGACCGGGTCGACGCCCAGTTGCCAGGCGTCGTGCGCGGCCAGCAAAGGCGAGGGCAGACCGTCCCGGTAGCCCTTCACCGCGCCTGTCGGGTCGACGAAGACCAGCTTGGACCCCTCGCTCGCCACCGCGTCCGCCACCTGCGAGACCAGCGAGGTCACGGTCTCGCAGCGAGCGCGCGCGTAGCCGACAACGTCCGGCCCCGCGTAGGCGGTCAGGGCGGCCCTGGTCACCACACCCTCGGCCGGCGGGTCGCCATCGAGGACACCGCCGACGATCCGCGCGCACTCCTCGCGCGCCATGTCCGCGTTAACGCCGAGATCGGATGCCCGCGCCATGCAGAAGTCGCAGAAGCACAGGGCCATCAGGTAGGCGTCCATCGGCCCGAGCGGCACGAAGGACCGCTCGGCCTTGAGCGGCCGGTAGTGCAGCCCCTCGGCGACGACGCTGTCCACCCCGAGCCTGGCCACCGACCTGGCCAGCGCCACGGCGTACTGGCGCACGTCGGGGTGGGCGGGGCACAGGTCGGTCGGGTAGCCGCGGTCGCCGAAGCAGTTGCGCACGGTGACGTCGGGGTGCTGGGCGCCGAGCGTGCCGTTGCGCAGGAACACCGTCCGGCCATGCAGCTTCAGGCCGCGCGCCCGGCAGGCGTCGAGCAGGCCGTCGAAGGCGTCGGTGTAGCCGGTCGGCGGCACCAGGCGCAGCTCGGCGAACAGGTCATCCGGCAGGTCGAAGTGCGCCCCGTCGTGCCGCAGGGTCAGCTTGGACAGCCCGTGCGGGGTGACGTCGCGGGACCCGTGATGGACGGCACCGACCGTGATCCCGGCCACGCCGTATCCCCGCACGCGGTCGAGCACCTTCTCGACGCCCTCACCGCGCAGGTCCTCGACGAGGACGTATAGCGAACTATCCACGCTCTGACATTACGCGCTCTTGTGCGCGACGAAGTCGATCTCCACAAGGATGCCGAGCAGATCGGAGCCCACCGTGGTCAAGACCGGATAGGGGTTGAAGTAGGACCTGCAGACCTCGTCGAAGCCGACGAAGTCGTGATCGAGGTGCTGCAGATAGACGGTCAATTTCACCACCTCGTCGAAGCCCAGGCCGTGGACGGCCAGGATGGCGCCGAGATTGTCCAGACGCGCCGACCGGAGGGGCGGCCCCCGAGGCCGCCAAACGCGCCTGCCTGGGACTAACCGAACTGGCCGCCGCCGCCTGGCCGTACGCGAAAGCCACCCAGGCATCCACCGATCACCAGTGGTCGGACTTCTCACCCGGCCTGGCCGACACCATCCGCGAGCACTTCCCCGAGCTGCCCCCGGCCCCCGTCGCCCTCGCCCTGCGCATGTGGGGCCGCATGCACGGCCTGATCTCCCTGGAGGTCTACGGCCACCTCGGCGCCCAGACCGGCGACCCCGCCAAGCTCTACCACGCCGAGCTGCTCGACCTGATCAGATCCCTGGGGCTCGACGTGGAGCATGCGCACCACCTGGGGATGCCGCGAACCTCGACCTGAGCCTTCGGACGATGTGCCGCACAAGAAGATGTAGCGCGCTACAGATAACGCTCTATCCTCTGTGGCACCGCTGATCACGACCTGCGGTAACGAATGCGGGCCGCTACGTGAAGGGGCCCTGTTATCTGCGGCAAGGAGGATGCCGTGCCCGCCTGGGCCGAGCGGCTGGCCGCGCCTGACAGCCAGACCCTCGCCCGCGCCAAGACCCGCCGCCGCGGCCAGGCACGCGAGGACTTCGTGCTTGAGACCGTCTACTGGGACGCCGGCGCCGCCCGCCTGCTCAAAGCCCGCAGCCGCGGCCCGGTCTTTACTGTCCTATGGCCAGGCCCGCGCCCTGCTGGACGAGCACACCGCGCTGAACGGTCCCAGCACGGGCTGGGACCTGCACGAATTCCGCCATTCGGCGCTGACCCACCTGGGCGAGGCGGGCGCGAGCCTGCTGATGCTGATGGCCAAATCCCGGCACAAGAAACCGGAGAACCTGCGGCGCTACTTCAAGCCCACACTGGACGCCATCGCCGAGATCACCAGCCTGCTCACCCCTCGCACCAGCGGCTGACCTGCCTCGACTTACTCAACCAAGATCGCGATTGTGGATTTTAGGCTTACCTTGGCTACCCCCCGTATAGCCCCCTCATACATCGACATGAGCCCCAACTTCCCCTGCAGCCACGTCTCTGCGCTATGAGGGGAGACTCACATCAGTGGGCGGTGAAGCCACCATCGACGGGGAGAGCTGTTCCGGTGACGAAGCTGGCGCCGGGGCTGCACAGCCACAGGACGGCTGCTGCGACCTCGTCCGCTCTCCCCAGTCGGCCGATGGGCTGTTCCTTGAGGATCCCGGCCATGGCCTCAGCCTGGTTCTCGACCATGTCGGCGACCATCGGGGTGTCGATGACGCCGGGGCATACGGCGTTGATGCGGATGCCCCGGGGCGCGTACTCGACTGCGGCGCTGCGGGTCAGGCCGATGACGCCGTGCTTGGAGGCGTGGTAGGCCGCACGCTCGGGCAGCCCGACGAGCCCGCCCAGGGATGAGCAGTTGACGATGGCGCCGCTGCCCTGCTCTCGCATCTGTCGCAGTTCGTGCTTCATCGCCGCCCAGACGCCGCGCAGGTTGACGGCGTTGACCCGGTCGAAGGAGTCGGCCGTCTCGTCGGCCGCGTCGGTCGGCGGCACCTGGATGCCGGCGTTGTTGAACGCCATGTCCAGGCGGCCGTACTCCGTCGCCGCGCGCCGCACTGCCGCTTCCACTTGCTGTTCGTCGGTGACGTCGCAGACGACACCGATCGCCCGCCGCCCGCGGCCGATGATCTCCTCGGCTGCGTTGTGGACGGCATCGTGGTCGAGGTCGGCCAGAACCACGGCGGCGCCGGAGTCGGCGAAGGCACTGGCGGCGGCCAGGCCCATGCCGGAGGCGGCGCCGGTGACCAGGGCCACCTGCCCGGAGAAGTCGTAGGTGGGACTCACTTTTGGGTGCTCCTTCATCATCACGGGGTGACGTAAGTGGGTGGTCGTATCGACGGGTGGTTGGTCAGGGCCGAGGGGTGAGGCGCTCGCACTGGCCGTGCGGCGGGCCCGTCCCGCGGTCGCGGACAGTTCCCGAACCCTGTCCGGGGTGGCTGTCCACTTACCGCCGATATCGAGGAAACAGCAGGTCACGGGCGTGTGCCAGGTACTGTCGTGCCAGGTATTGGCAAAACCCCCAGCCGGCCCACGGCTGTCTCAGCCAGGCCGCCCCAACCGCGATCATGTTTCATGAGTTGTTGCAAACGACTGGACGTCTGAAACACCCTCACGAAACAGTCCGGGGTCGCGAGCGACGACTTCAAGCGCGTGGAATCGCACGACTGCCCGATGTCCACCTGCACCGCCCCCGCGGACTCCCCGTGCCGGACCGGCAAGGGCAAGGTGGCCATCCAATACCACACCGCCCGCTTCCGCCTCGTGCCCCAACTCGCCAAAGCACTCAGCGTGCCGGCTCCCGCCGTACGCAAGCCGGGCTCGGTGTGGACCGAGCTGCCCCGGCCGGTGACCGCCGACGCCGAACCGGTCGGGCACGTCCGCCTCGGCTACGCCCGCGCCTCGACCACCCGGCAGTCCCTGGACGCCCAGCTCGACTCCCTCGCCGAGGCCGGGGTCACCCGGGTCTTCTCGGAGAAGATCTCCCCCGCGCCACCAGACGCCCGGAACTGGAGGCTGCGGTGAAGCTCGCCGGAGAGATCCGCTCTTCCGGCGTCGCCGTCACCCTCGTCGTCCACGAACACAAATGGCTCGGCCGCGGCATCGAACTCGCCATGCTCGCCGAGGAACTCAAGGCCGGCGACGTCGGGCTGGAGTTCCTCTTCATGCTGTCCATGGCCCTCCACCTGCGCGACCAGGAGATGAGCCGGCGCGACATCGCCAAGCGGCTCGTCATCACCACCGGCACGAAGAAGGGCCGGCATCCCTCGCCCGCCACCGTCATGCGGATGCTGCGCGGACACGACGAGCAGGCCGCTGCGGCGGCTCGCGCGTGATTACCCCGCTACTTTGCGGCTGGTGTCTGAGCCAGGACTCCGGGGCCTGATGGGGCACGTCACCCAGGAGCGTTACGACCAGCTCGTATCCGAGGCGTATCCGAGGGGCGGGAACTGGTCGAGACCCAGACTCGGTGTCAGTTCGAGTGCAAGGTGCCGCCGACGCCTCCGCCCGCCTCCAGGACGCGCGCGGAGACACCGAGGGTGCGGAGGCGGTACAGCATGTACAGGCCGGCGAAGCCCGCGCCGATGATGATCACCTCGTGGCCGGCCTGGTGCGGCATGGCGCCTCCATGGGCACCAGAACGTCCTCTCTAGAAAGACACGCCTCACACCAGGATGAGAATGGCCGCGACCGCCACCATCACCGCGGCGGTGAGGCCGTGGACGCCGAACGCCACCGCCCGCGGACCCCCGTTCCTGAGCACGACGACCATGTCGCCCAGCGGGGCGAACACACTGGCGAGAATCAGCCAACCGAGCATGTGCTGGTTTCCCGTCACGAGGGCCGGGAGCACGACGAGCCCGGCCGTGATGTCCCGTACGCCCTTGACGGTCAGGTACGCGTTCATGGACACGGGAACCCCGAAGCCCTCCGCCGACGCGACCGGCTGCAGCAGGAAGCGGATGCCGATGAGGATGATCCCGATGGCGATCAGTCCGGCGAGCCAGGTGGCGATGGTGACCATGTCGTCTCCTTCAATCGTTGCTAGAAGTGTTAGCGACGCTAGCGCTAACGGCGCTCATCTGTCTAGCGGTGCTAGCATCTGGAGGGTGTCCATACAGCAGCGCAGAGAACGCGAACGCGCCCAGCGTCACGACCTGATCGTCAAGACCGCCCGCAAGCTGGCCGAGTCCGAGGGCTGGGACGCCGTGACCACCCGCCGCCTGGCCGACGAGATCGAGTACAGCCAGCCGGTCCTGTACAGCCACTTCGCCGGCAAGGACGCCATCGTCGCGGCGGTGGCGCTGGAGGGCTTCACGGAACTGGCCGTACGCCTGCGCGCCGCGACCCGGACGGGCGAGCCGCGGGCCGCGCTGGAGGGGCTGGCCAGGGCCTACATGGCGTTCGCCGAGGAGAACCCCGCGCTGTACGACGCCATGTTCACGATGGCCGTGGACCTGCCGTTCGGCCAGGACGACACCCCGGAGCCGCTCCGGGACGGCTTCCAGGCGCTTTTGTCCGGGGTCGCGCAGTTCGCCGACGGCCGCGACCCGGCGATCCTGACGGAGGTCGCCTGGAGCGCCCTGCACGGGCTGATCGTCCTGTCCCGCGGCGGCCGACTCCCCGCCTCAGGCCGCGAGGCCCGCCTGACGCTGCTGCTCGACCAGCTCAGCGCCACCCGCTGACCCAGCCACGTATGGTCAGTCGTTCCACACGGCGGCGACCTGGGACGCGACCTCCAGGCCGTGCCGGCGGCCAGAGCGCGGCGGGCGGGGTCCAGGAGTGAGCTGACCGAGCGGCGGCCTGTCACCGCGCGGAACTGCTCCGCGTCCGGCTCCACCAGCACCACCCGGGCCTCGTCGCAACGGCCTCTCAGGTTCGTGGCTCACCAATTGCTCGATGTGCCCGGGTTATTGCTCAAGCGAAGGAGCTCGATCCGGTGCCGGCGAGGGGGCGCGCTCGGGTGCCTGGTCGTCGGCTGGCGCCACCGACCTGGGTGCGCTGTTTCACCGGGGGCCTCTCGGCAGGGAGGAGGGTGGACACTGACGACGGTAGCCGGGGTGGCATCAACCGCCGTGTGCCCGAGGTCGCGGTCACCGGGTTCACCCACGCCGAAGAAGCCTCATCCCGGACGTCCCCGAGTTCGCATCCGACGCGAACGTCAGCAGCGGCCGCCCCTGCCGACCACCTCGGCAACACGCGAAGCCCCGCAGGTCGGAGACTACTCACCTCGCAAGATCCGTCTCACCGTTCATGGCTGTCCGCAGGTTCCTCAACCCCGACCTCGGCGCGGTCCATGTCCGCTGTACTCCGGCCTCGGGACTGGTAGGAGTCGTTGATCAAGTGGTCTGTATTCGAGCTAGTCGCGCTGAGGACGTTCACCGTGAGTGGCCATTCGGGGCGTAGCGGTTCCAGGTGTCCCCCGCGTCAGCAGCGGCTCGGGTGTGGTGTTGTCGTGGAAGCCGATGGCCCTGGCCATGACGGGTGTGGGGCCTGGAGGACACGTGCAGCTTTGATCTGACCGGGGCGCCCCTACCCCGAAAGCTGACGTGACAGAGGAAGCGCTGGTCAACATGACGGGATGAGCACCGCCGGCTCAGCCACCGCCCCGGGCATTGTCTGGACCGCGCGCCGGGCGCGGGGCTTGAGCAGCGCGGCCATCGCCTCCAAAAAGCCTTGGCGCGTGCCACCGTCGCGATGATGAAGTGGCACGGTGATCAACCACGATGAGGGCGCTGTCCGACCGTTAACACTCGCTTGGGTGAGTCGGCACCTGGAGGTCGGCGAACGGATCGTCAAAACCGAGGCGCTGCACGGCGGTATCACTGCCGAGATGCGGAGGCTGACCATCGGCACGCGGGACGGAGGCACCCGTGACCTGGTGCTGCGGAGCTTCGTCGACCCGTTCTACGTGAGGGGCGCCCAGGACGGACTGAACGGGGAGGCCAGCGCTCTGTCCCTGCTCACGGGGACCGGCGTGCCGGCTCCTGGGCTGGTCGCGGTGGATCCGACCGCCGCGCATTGCGAGTATCCATCGCTCTTGATGACACATCTGACGGGCCGGACGGTCCTCGACGATGAGGGATTGGAAACGCGCGTCCCTCTGCTGGCCCGTCAACTCGTGGCGATCCATGCGCTGCGGCCCGCCGAGCGGCCCCGGAAGTATGTGACGCTGACGACCGCCGACACCGTCGTGGTTCCGAAGGGCGCCGACGCGGCGGCATGGGCCGCGGCGATCGACGTGATCCGCAAGCCCGCGCCGTCCTATGAAGGGCGATTCCTGCACCGGGACTTCCAACCCGGCAACGTGCTGTTCGACGTGCCGCCCTCAACGCCGACGGGTGCCCGGATCACCGGCGTCGTCGATTGGGCAGGGACTTGTTGGGGCCCGGCAGACCTCGATGTCGCACACTGCTCCACCAATCTCGCGCTGCTGCACGGACCGGTGTGGGGCCTGCGGTTCGCTGAGGCGTACGAGGAGGCTGGCGGGGTGCTGGCCGCGGCCGCGAGCGAGCGGCTGTACTGGCAGGTGCGGGACGGGCTGGCCTGCTCAGAAGAAGTACAGTTAGTGTCGCAGCCATGGCGGGAGGCAGGCAGGACAGAGCTGACGACGCGAGCCGTGGAGGAGCGACTGGATGCCTATGTCACCGCCCTGATGGACGCGCTGGGCTGAGCCCAGGAGATCCAGGTGCAGCCCCGATTTAATCGTTCGACCGCTCGATCAGAAGTGAATGGCAATCTCTGGAAAACGTCTACTGCCACAGGCTTGGCGGGGCGGGTGGTGTTGGTCTGTGACCGTGCTCGGCCACCAAGGCGGCCGTGCACAACCCAGTCCCCGCCCTTGCGGTGGATCTCGCGCTCCGGGGCATCCCGTCAAGTCGATCAGGGGCAGATGGTAGGAGTCGCTGCTCAAGAGGTCTGTAATCGAGCCAGTCACGCTGAGGACGTTCACTGTGAGTGGTCGTTCGGGGCGTAGCGGTTCCAGGTCCCGCCTGCGTCGGCGGCGACTCGGGTGGTGGTCTTGTCGTGGAAGCCGAGGGCTCTGGCGATGACCGGTGCGGGGGCCTGAAGGACGAGTTGGCGGAGTGCTGCTGGTCGTGCGGTGCCGGTGAGGAATCCGGCGAGGCGTAGGTGTTCGCGGAGCGTGCCGGGGTTGGCGGGTTGATCAGCTCGGCGGCCGGGGAAGAGCCAGCGGGCACCGGGGTTGGTGGCGGTGTTCAGATGGGGCCGTTCGTCGGCCAGCTGGAGTAGAAGGCTTGCGAAGGGCTCGGGGACCGATGTGGGCGGGTCTCCGAGTCGAACGTGGAGCTCGCCGTCAAGTGAGATCAGGTCGTCGAGCGTGAGGCGAACGATCCGTGTGATCGGTTGGGCGAAGAGGAGCATGAGGCAGGCCGAGGCGCGGGTGGGGAGGGCGAGTCTCTCGTCGCTGAGCGCGCGTCGGAGGAGTTCCAGGCGGCGGCGCTGAGACAAGGGCGGCGTCTTGGGCGTGGCCGGAGTCGGGATCCGGAGCTTGGGCATGCGGCTGTCGCTGATGGCCCAGCGCAGGAAGACCCGCAGGGTGTTGTGCTGGTGCTGCGAGTGGGTGGCGTGCCAGGCGTCGAGGAGGCTCTGCGTGCAGGACCCGAGGCGGTGGGCGGAGTCGTCGAGCCAGGTCAGGAAGCTGTGGGCGGTCTTGAACTGTTCGCCGGCGGCCCTGCGGGAGCCGGAGGTGAGAGGCTTGGTCGCAGCGCGGGCGCGCATGCGGGGCAGTTGATGCCAGGTGGCGAAGGCACGCAGCACCCGCAGGTGGGGATCGTCGGCGAGTTCGGCGTAGCGGTGGGCGAGCCAGGTCTCATGGTGAAGGAGCTGCTTGTCGATCAAGGGCAGTGCCCCGCTGGCCATGAGCAGGTCGCGCAGGTGGGCGACGGTTCTCCAGTTCGGAAGCTGGTGGAGGGCTTCGTGAGTGAGCGAAAGCGTGCCATCTGCGAGATTGCTGAGGAGGTCCCGAACGTAGGGGCGCCGCAACCACTGAGCTGCCCCGGGTTGGTTGGAGGCTCCCAAGACTGGAAGGCTGGGAGTCGTGCCCGCACCGAGGAAGTACCCCCAAGAGCTGCGTGAACGCGCCATCAAGATGGTGTTCGACCTGCGTGAGGAGAACGGAGGCAAGGCCGAGGA
>NZ_JBEFAK010000066.1:0-42671 GCF_040137845.1 Nonomuraea sp. B19D2
ACCACCCCCGGCGCTCCCCCCGTCCGCACCCCCGGCTCCTCGATTTCGTCCAGCGGCACGACGGGGTTGGCGTTGCAGGTGCTGCCGGGCGGCGGGCCCGCGAACACGGCAGTGGCGCTGGCGCGGCTCGGCACCCCCACCCGGTTCCTCGGCCGCATCTCCGGTGACGTGTTCGGCGAGCTGTTCCGCCGGCACCTCACCTCGTCAGGCGTGGACCTCTCGGCGTCCGTCGACGCCAAGGAGCCCAGCACGCTCGCCGTCGCCGCCCTCGACCCCGGCGGCCAGGCCGAGTACACCTTCTACGCCGACGGCACCGCCGACTGGCAGTGGAGCCCGTACGAGCTGGACCTGACGCGGCTCGGCCCGGTCGCCTGCCTGCACACCGGCTCGCTCGCCCTGGTCAGGGAGCCGGGCCGGACGGCGGTGGAGGCGTTCGTGAGGGAGGCCGCCGGGCACGTCACGATCTCCATCGACCCGAACGTCCGCCCCAGCCTCGCCACCCGGGAGGACTACCCGGTCTCCCGCTGGTGCGAGTGGGCCGACATCCTCAAGCTCAGCGACGACGACCTGGACTTCCTGCTGCCGGGTGTGCCGATGGAACGTGCCTGCGACACCTGGCACGCCGCCGGCGCCCGCCTGATCGTCATCACCAGGGGCGCGGCGGGCGCGCTCGTGTCCCTGGACGGGAAGAGAGCCCCGGTACGGGCGCCCAAGGTGAACGTCGTGGACACGGTCGGCGCGGGCGACTCCTTCACCGCCGGCCTCCTGCACAGCCTCTCCGCCAGGGGCCTCCTGGGCGGCCGCCTGGACGACCTGGACCTGGAGACGGCGGTGGAGGCGGCGGAGTTCGCGGCCAGAGTGGCGGCCCTGACCTGCTCGGTCGCGGGCGCCAACCCACCCTGGGCCGCCGCGCTGTGACCCGGCTCCCGGATCCCGTCATTCCGTCGGGACCGTTCGGTAGCCGTTCCAGACGAAACGGGCGGTTGTCACCGCGTCGTCCCCGTCGCCCGTGATGAGCTGGTGGATCGCGATCCCGTCGAGCTCGCGGTACTCGCACCACTCGTGGTCGGACGTGAGCACGAGGTCCAGCCCCAGGTCCACCAGCAGGTCGAACACCTGCCCCCGGTTCGCCTTGTCCACCCCCACGAACACCTCGTCCAGCAGGATGAACCGCGGGCACGCGGGATCGGTCTGGTAGTGCGCGGCCACGGCGGCGAACAGCGGCAGGTGCAGCGCGATCGCCTTCTCCCCGCCGGACAGCGCCCCGTGCAGCTTTCTCGTGAGCTCCTGCCAGCCCTGCCCGTCGCCGCGGTCGAGCTTGACCACGAAGCGGTGCCAGGCCGTGTAGTCGAGCACCTTCATGAGCTGGTCCTCCCAGCCGGCCGACCAGTTGCCGGCCCGGGCCTCCTCCACCCGGTCCCTGAAGAAGGCGTAGAGCGCCTCCTTGTCGGCCTCGCTCAGCCCCGCCGGGTCGCGCAGGAGCAGGTCGCGGGCGGCCCGCGTGCCGGACGGCTGGGTGGGATCGACCTGCCAGACCAGGCGGACGGCGACCCGGGAGGCGGTGCGGACGCGTTCCAGGCGCTGGTTCATGCTCTCCACCAGAGCGGTCGCCTGCCTGATCCGGTCGGCGAGGTGCCGCCGCGTGTCACCGGCCAGCGTCCGGTCGAACAGGTCCCGCTCCGCCTCCGTGATGTCAGAACGCCGCTCGTCGCGCTCCTTCCGCAGCGCCTCGCTGAGCGTCGCCGCCCCCGCCCGGACGCCGCCGACGGTGGCGGTCAGCACCTGCACGTCCTCGTCGGGCGCCAGCTCCAGGTCCGCCCGGCCGGCGAGGACCTCCCTGGCGTGGTGGAAGGCGTCCTGCAGCCGCGCCTCGGCCTCCTTGACGTTCTTGTGCTCGTACGGCACCGCCGCGAGCTGCCCCGCCACTGCCCTGGCCGACTCCAGCACGGCCCGCACCCCGGTGTCGCGCACCGGCCCGGCAGTCACCCGCGCGTCCGCCGGCAGGTGCCCGGCCATCAGGCGGCGGAACCGCTGCGACACCTCCTCCCGCACGCGGCCCGCCTCGGCGTGCTTCTCCGCGACCGTGCCGAGCTCGCCCCTCAGGCGGCCGAGCCGGGCGTTGAGCCGGGCCAGGTCGTCGTTGAGGGAGCGGATGAGGCGGCGGCAGGCCTGGTACGCGAGCTGCGTCTCCTGGAGCTGGTCCAGCACGCGCGCGTCCTCGGCGTCGACCGCGGACTCGACGGCCGCGAGCTTCTCCGCCACCACCACGGCGGCGGCCGCGGCGCTCTCGGCGCGCTCGACGGCTCTGACGGCGAGGTCCTGGTATTCGGCGGCGGTGCCGGCGGTGTGCCGGGCGCGTTCCCCGGCGGCGCGGGCGTCGGCCCGGCGGTCGTGCCAGGCGGCGCCGGCCGTCTCGGCGGCGCGCAGGGCCTCGTCCAGGTTGTCGAGCGCGGCCGGCGCGGTGGGCAGGGCGTGGCTCGCCGCCAGCTCGGTGAGCCGCCGCAGCGACCGGCCGGCCTCCTTCTCGCACTCGTGCAGGCGCTGCTCGTACGCCCGCAGCTGGTCCTCGAGCAGCGCGGCCTTCTTCACCGCGCCGTCGAGGGCCTCGACCGCGCCGGCGTACGGCCGCCTGTCGGGCCTGCGCCGCAGCTCGGCGGAGAGCGTGTCGCGGTCGGCGTCGACCACGGCGAGCAGGTGGTCGCACTCGGCGATCGTGCCCGCGAGATCGCCGAGCCGGTCGTCCAGCTCCGCGATGCGGCGGCGCCTGGCGCGCTCCCGGGCGGTGGCGCCGATGTAGGAGGGCTCGGGCTTGACCCACCGGCCCGCCGCCGGCCCGAGCCGCCAGGTGCCGTCGGCGCCGACGACCGCGGGATGGTCGACGCCGATCGCGCTGGGCGCGAACGCGATGCCCGCCAGCACCGTGTCGGCCCGCACCGGCGAGTCCGCCTCGGTGAGCAGCACGTGGGCCAAGCTGTAGCCGGGTGCGGGCTTGGCCAGCGCCGACACGGCGAACGCGTCGTGCTCCCCCGGGTCGAACCCGCCGTCCGGGCGCAGCCACAGGTCCAGCAGGCCCGCCGCCTCCAGCGCCGCCTCCACGCCCGCCTGCGCGACCGGGTCGAGGCCCGATCTGAACGCCACGGCCCGCCACAGCGGCGCTCCGGGCCGGCCCTCCCTGGCGGCGGTGTCCCGGATGTGCGACGTCGGCGGCTGGACGACGCCCTGGTCGTTGAGCCGTTCGCGGTCGCGGGTCAGCTCGGTGCGCTCGGCCAGCAGCTTGTCGCGCAGGCCGATCAGATGCTGCTCGCGGGCGGCCAGCCGGACCGCCGCCGCCGTGCGGGCGGCGGCCACCAGCTCGTCGGCCTGCTCAAGCAGTTCGGCCGTGCCCGCCAGCTCTTCCGGGTCGAGCTTGAGCTGCGTGCAACCGCCCGCCCAGTCGGCCAGGGCGGCAGCCAGGTCGCGGGCTCGCTCGTCGCGCAGGCGTTCCGCCTGTTCGTGGGCCGTCTGAGCGGCGGCGTGGGCGTCTCGGGCGCGGTCGCGGTCCTGCTCGGCGGCGGTGCGGCGCTTGATCGCCTCGTGGTGCTCGACGGCGCCGGCCCGTACCTCGCGGATCTGGGCGGCCCGGCTGGTAACGGCGGCCCGCAACAACTCCCGCGCCCGATGCACGGCATCCTCGCCGTCGAAAACACGCCCGCCCTCGGGTACGCCTCCCCTGCCGGATGCAGGCCCGCTTCCCGGCGCGCGCCCCCCATCGGACGCGCGGCCGACGTCCGGCGCGGCGGCACCGGCTTGCGCGCCACCAGGTCCGGCCTGCGTGACGCCGGGCCGGGGCGCGTCCGGGAGACCCTCGGGCTGGCCTCCGCCGGGATCGCCGGTCGTCCAGATGGAGCCCGCTCGCTCGGACTCCTCGTGGGCGGCGAGAAGACCCGCGCGTTCGGCCGCGTGGCGGGCCTCCGTTCTGGCGCGGTCAGCGAGGGCGGCGGCGGCGCGGGCCGCGGCGTCGGCCGCGGAAGCGTGCTCCTGCTTGGCGGCGGCGGCGCGGGCCGCCGCGCCCGCCTGGTCGCGGAGGCGAGCGGCCGTCTCGTGGGCGGCCTGCGCCTCCGTACGGAGCCGGTGCAGCTCGGAGCCCGCCCGGTACGCCTCGCTCTCCTTGAGCCCGTCGATCTGCGCGGCCAGCGCCAGTTCCTGCGCCTCCTCCTCGCCCAGCCGCGCGGTCGTGGCGGCCAGCTCGCCTTCGACCTCCTCGAGCGTTTCCCGCCTGGCCTCCGCCTCGGCGGCTAGCGAGTCCAGGGCGTCTCCTGCCGACGTCACCGCCGCGGCGGCGGCCCGCAGGACGCGCTGGGCGTAGCCGCGCTGCCGGGTGGCGAGCCGGTCGGCCTCCGCCACGTCGCGGTCGAGCAGCCGCAGCTCCTCGCGCTGCCGGTCGAGCCGCTCGAACCCTTCGGCGATCTCGTGGATCTCCCCTTCGCCGAGCGGCGGCAGGGCGCTGGACAGCAGGTCGGACAGCAGGCCGGGATCGAGGCGTTCGGACAGCTTGGGAGTGCGCAGCTGGCGCAGCGCGGTAAGGAGCGAGTCGTAGCGCTGCTCGTTGAGCGCCGGGTAGAGCGTCTGCCGCACGACGGCGCGGTAGGCGTCGGCGGACTCGTGGACGGTGCCCGACGTGCCGAGCTCCTCGATGAGCTGGGCCTTGGTCAGGGGCTGACCGCCTTCGCCGGTGAGCCTGATGCCGTCGGGGGCGTCGACGCGGGCCTCGGCCGTGAAGTAGACGGCGGTGACGTTCTTGGTGTGGATGGTGGCCTGAAGCCGGGCGCCGCAGGTGAACCAGCGGCCGTCGGCGTGCCGGAACTCCAGCCACACGTAGCCGACGCGGGTGGTGCCGCCGGCGCCGTCGCCCATCAGGTTCCAGTGCATGGTGCGCTCGGTGCCGCCGAACGTGGACAGCCGGCTCGGCTTGAGGCTGGCGTCGAGCACGTACGGGAACAGCAGCTCGAGCACCTTGGACTTGCCGCTGCCGTTGGGCCCGCGCAGCAGCAGCCGGCCCCGGTGGAACTCGAACACCTCGTCGTAGTAGCGCCACACGTTGAGGATGCCGGCGCGTACAGGGACCCAGCGGGCGTCCATTCCGTGCGCGGCGCGGGCGGCGGCGGTGAGCTCGGTGACTGTCATGAATCCTCCTGGACGGCCGTGTCGACCCGGTAGCGGGCCGCGGCGGGCAGGGCGGCGATCCAGTCGCCCGTACGGCGGGCCAGCCCGAACATCGTGAGCACCTCCAGCGCGTCCGCGGCCAGCCGCGGCCCGCCCTCGTCGGACTGGTACGCCCTGGCCCACAGCGGGAAGCGGCGCAGCAGCTCCGTGGCCTCGGCGTCGAGGCGGGCGGCGGTGACGGGGCCGGCGGAGACGAGCAGGTCGAGCATGAGCAGGGCGGCCACCTTGGCGTGGCTGCCGTCGTCGGGGAACCTGGTGTCCGTGGCGGTGGCGTCGGTGTCGATGAGCAGGAGGCCCTCGGCACGTTCCTCCAGCACGAAGCCGGCCTCCTCCGCGGCGCGGCGGATGAGCCGGCGGCCGGTGAGCGAGGCCGCGTAGGCCGCCTGATCGGGGGTCAGCTCGTCGCGGTAGACGACTGGCTCGTCGAGCAGGCGGCGGATGAGCGAGTGCCTGGCCCACAGGTTGCGCTGGGTCTCCGTCGGCTCCTCGCCACCGTACCGCGCCTCGGTGGTGAGCGCGCCGCAGCGGTCCCCCTCCCCGGAGGCGATCCTGGTGGGAGGCACCGGGGCGGCGAGGAGCCTGATCACGCGGGTGGTGTCGACGCGGTAGAGCACCTTGGCCCCCTCGTCGTCGAGGTAGGCGTCGGTCGCGCCGTCCATGGCGATGATCGCGCCGTAGTGTTCGAGCAGTTTGAGCGCGTCCGCGAACGCGGCCCGCTCCTCGCCCCTGACCGGGTCGAAGGCGGGCACCTCCGCCTCCACCGCGGCCGCCTGGACGACGCGCTGGGCCAGCATGCCGATCGTGGTGACCGGCGAGGTGAGCAGCTCGGCCGCGCACAGGCAGAGCAGCGTGTAGCGGCGGCGGTCGAACGGGGCCCTGGTGGCGCGGTGGCGCCGGGCGGGCCGGGTGGCGTCGGCCTCGGACCTGACCTTGACCAGGCGGGCGTACCCCTGGCGCGGCTCCACGACCAGCCGCCAGCCGCAGAAGTAGTCGAACCACTGGATCAGCGGCTGCCGCCGCTTCGTGATCAGGTCGAAGGCGGCGGGGTCGTCGTGCTGGGACACGAGGGGCCGGCGGAGCAGGGTTCTGATCGCCCGGGCGATCTCCTCCTTCTCGGCCCTGACGAGCTGGTTGGCCAGGCTGCTCATGCGCCCGCCGCCCGTCTGCGCTCCTCGGACATCCGGCCGCGGGACCCCTCGAGCGAGCGTACGTCGATGAGGTAGTCGGGTCCCCGGAACCAGCCCGCCGAGGTGCGCAACACCGCCACCGCCCCGTCGTCGGGAGCCCGCAGCACGATCTCCACCCGCCCGTCGGAGGTCACCGCCCGCCGGAACCCGGTCGAGTCGGGCCGCTCGGCCAGGGCCCTCCCGAGCAGATCGAGCAGCCGCCCGAACGTGTCGTGATCGATCTCCCCCATCTGCGACAGCCGCATGGCCCCGGTGGTGGCCAGCGCCGACCAGGCGGCCTCCAGCTCCGCCCGCTCCTTCTCGGCCCGTGCCCGGCGCTCGGCCCGCAAGCAGTCGACGTCGCGCACCCTCCCCGTGCGTCCCATCCGCTCGTTGCGCCCGCGTGCGCGCAGCAGCGCCGACACCTCCACGGGCTCGGCCTCCGACCACGGCACCCCGGCCGGGATCAGCTCGGCGTCCGCGTGCCCCAGGTGGGCGTGCCGGGACGAGCCCAGCCCGAACGCCGCGTCCCACAGCCGGTGCGCGTCGTCCTCGCTCGGCGCGCCCGCGAACCAGCGGGCCAGCGTACGGAAGTCGGCCGCGGCGCTGGAGGAGCGGCGGCGGGAGTCGGTGATCCGGTCGAGCACCTGCAGCAGCGACACGATGGCCCGCCGCGCCACGTCATGGAGCAGCCGCACCCGCGGGACCCCGCCGTCGTCGGGCGCGAACCACTGCCGCAGCCCCTCCCACCTGGCCGCCCGGGCCGCGAGCCACGCCGTGGCGTGGTCCGTGCCGGGCGCCTCCGGCAGATCGGCACCGTCGAGCGCCCGCGCGTGCAGCACGTCGACGCCGTGCCCGGCCACCGCGCCCAGGGCGGCGGCGATGGTGTCGCCGCGCTGCTCCAGATTGCCGGCGAACTCCTGCAGGTAGGCCACCGTGGCGCCCTTGACCTCGTGGTACGTGCTCAGCTCCGCCGCCTCGACGCGCAGCAGCCGCTGCAGCTCGCCGTTGAACCACTTGGTGTTGTCCCGCAGCCCGTCGAGGTGGCACTCCAGCTCCTGCAGGGCGGCGAAAATGCGCCGGTTGCGCCGGGGATCGGGATCGCGCAGCAGCCCGTCCAGCTCCCCCAGCCGGTCGGCGATCGCGTCGAGCACCGCGGTCTGCAGCGCTCCGGACGAGGTCAGCACCGCCATCGCGTGCCGCGCTCCGGCGAAGGCCGCCTCGCCCCGCCTGGTCAGCGCGTACTGCAGGTTCTTGCGCTCGTACTCCTCTGCGGTGGCAAAGCTGCCCGCGTGGTTGAAGATGACGTCGAGCAGCCCCCACCCCGCGAGCTGCTTGAGCGTCCCGGCCAGCTCCTGCTCGCCGACCGGCGCGTACCACCCGACCGTCCGCAGCCGGTCCCGCACCTCGTCCATCGTCAGCGCCGTCTCGAGCCGCTCGCCGGCCTCGCCGAAGGCGTAGAGCACCGCCGTGTGCAGGTCGGCCCGCTCGGTGGTGGCGAACCGGAACATCTCCGGCGGCACCCGTGGCTGCTCAGCCATCGCCCCGCTCCCCTCGCCGCACGATTGCCACGCGGGGCACCATAGCGGGAAGCCCCCGCGCAACGGCCACGGTTTGCGAGCAGATCACACGGGTACTGCGGTGGCATTGGAAGGGGGCCCGGGGTGGCGGAGTTCGAGGCGACGCGTGGCATGCCCGCGAACAGCACAATCGTGTACGGCGTCGCGTCCGATGTGGACATCATGGACAGATGGCTCCCACAGGGCCTTTCGGTCGCCGACGCCGGCCCCGGCACCCTGGAGGCCGCCGGCGACCTGGTGCCAGGACCGGGGCCGCACGAGGGGCTGTTCCGCGCCTCCGAGGAGCAGCTCCGGGTGGAGTGGGGCGGCCGCGACCACCCTGACTACGCGGGCTGGCTCCAGGTGTCCGACGCGGCCGGCGGCACGAGCGAGGTGACCGTGCACATCTCGCTCCTCGACGAGCCCGACTCGGGGGCACGGGCCGACGAGGTGCGCGAGCTGCTCGACCGCTCACTCGACCGCCTGGCCGACGAGGTGGCCAGGCGCCTTTCGGCTTGAGCCCGCCTTTGCGGAGACCCGCCGAGCTCTTGGGCCTGCGCCGGGCTAGTCGTCGAGAGCCAGCGTGAGGCGGCGGGCCAGGCCGGTGTTCCTGCGGTGGCCCAGCCGGTGGACCGCCATCTCCAGCGCCTCCCGCTGGCCCACCAGCACCACCCACGCCTTGGCCCGGGTCACCAGCGTGTAAAGCAGCTTGCGGCGCAGCATGATCCCGCCGGACTCGGCGACGATCGGCGCCACCACGAACGGGTATTCGCTGCCCTGCGACCGGTGCACGCTGATCGCGTAGGCGTGGGTCAGGTCGTCCAGCTCGTCGAAGCCGTAACGCACGCTCTCGCCGTCATCGGTCAGGATCTCGATCACGCGCTCCTCCAGCACGACCGCCGTGACCGTGCCGGTCTCCCCGTTGAAGACTCCTTTGTCGTAGTTGTTGCGGATCGGCATGACCCGGTCGCCCACCCGGAAGACCGACGCGCCCGACCAGTGCTCCGGCTTGTCGTCGGCCGCCGGGTTGAGCTGGTCCTGGATCAGCCGGCCGAGCGCCGTGGCGCCCGTCTCGCCCTTGCGCATCGGGCACAGCACCTGCACCTGGCCGGGCTCGACGTGCTGCTTGCGCGGGATCGCCACCATCGCCAGGTGGGCCACGCGCCGCGCGACCTGGGCGGGATCGTCGAGCTCCTCGAACCAGAACCCGCCGCCCGCCGTGCGGACCGGCAGCCGGCCGGCGCGGATGCGGTGGGCGGCGTCGATGATGCCGCTGCCGCCCGCCTGCCGGAAGACGTGGGTGAGCCGCACCCGCGGGATCGCCTCGGCCCGCAGCAGGTCGGCGAGCACGTCGCCGGGCCCGATGCTCGGCAGCTGGTCGCTGTCGCCGATGAGCAGCAGGTGGCTCCCGGAGGGCACGGCCGCGGCCAGCCGGGTGGCCAGGTGCAGGTCGAGCATGGACGCCTCGTCGACCACGACCAGGTCGGCCTGCGACGGCCTCTCGTCGAACAGCGTCTCGGGGTCGGGATCGGGCTGCTGGGCGAGCATCCGGTGGATGGTCATCGCGGGCAGCCCGGTCAGCTCGGACAGGCGCTTGGCCGCCTTGCCCGTGGGCGCCGTGAGCGTCACCGTGCCGCCCGCGGCCCTGACCGTGGTCGCGATGGCCTTCACCGTGTGGCTCTTGCCGCACCCCGGGCCGCCGGTGATGACGGAGACGGTGCTGGTCAACGCCATGTTGACGGCGGCACGCTGGTCGTCGTGGAGCCCGGGGTCGTCGCGGAAGGAGCGCAGGGGCAGGGTCGAGCGGGCCCGCATGAGCCGGGTGATCTGCTCGGTCAGCGCCACCTCACGGCTGTGCACGTGCTTGGCGTACACCACCGGCGTGCCCGCCGGGTCGGGGCCGGCCTCCACGACCACCCTGCGGTCGGCGACCAGCGCGTCGATCACCGGGTGCATGAGGGCCTGGTCCTGCTCGATCAGCTCCGCCGTCTCCCTGACCAGCGTGGACACCGGCACGTAGCAGTGGCCGTCGCGGCTGCCGGCCGCCTCCAGCCGGTCGAGCAGTGCCGCCTTGACCCGCTGCGGGCTGCGCTCGGGCACCCCCGCCTGCAGCGCGATCTTGTCGGCGATGCGGAACGCGATCCCGCGCACCCGCCCGATCAGCCGGTAGGGGTCGGTGGCCAGGACCTCGTCGGCGTCCTGCCCGAACGCCTGGTAGATCTTGGCCGCCAGCAGCGGGCTGACCCCGAGCCCCTGGAGCGTCACCATCAGCGCGGCGATCGCCTTCTGCTCCTGCCACGCCTGGACGATCTGGCCCTGCCGCTGCGGCCCGATGTTGACGACCTCGGTGAGCCGCCCGGGCTCGCTGTCGATCACCTTGAGCGTGGCCTCGCCGAAGTGGTCGACGATCGCGTACGCCAGCCGCGGCCCGATCCCCCTGATCAGCCCCGACCCCAGGTAGATCCGGATGGCCCGCACCGACGAGGGCGCCACCCGCTCGCACCCGCTCACCGCGAACCGGCGGCCGTAACGCGGATGCCTGCCCCACTCGCCGAACAGCCGCAGCGTCTCGCCCGGCTGCACGCCGGCCAGCGCCCGGCCGGTGGCCACGAAGTCGGGCTCGCCGTCGGCGCTCATGCGCGCGACGGTGTATTCGTCCTCCCGGACGTAGACGAGCTGCTCGACCGACGCCTCCACACGAGAGATCCAACCACCCACCACCGACAAACGGCCAAACAGCAGCCCCGCTACCTGTGGTGAGCCGCTGGACGCGGCTCACCATAGATCTCCGGTTCGGTGTCGCCCCATGGCTCGCCGTGCAGCGGGTGCAGCGCCTTGGTCGCGTCCAGCCAGATGAAGGCGTCGTAGCGGCGGCCGACGACCGTGGGCAGGTAGTTGCCCCAGCGCTCCCGCTCGGGGTGGTACACGACGCCGATCGCCCGGTGCGCCATCGGCTCGTCGTAGAAATCGGCCCTGGATCCTTCGGGCGGCACCACGAACAGGGCCTCCGGCGCGGCGGCGGCCTCGTGCAGCAGCGCCTCCAGGGACGCGGGCCGCGCGGGCGGCACCCGCATGACGTGGTGCTGGGCGCCCCACCGGTCGGCGGCCACCACGGACCCGTGATGGGTGCCGAACCCCACCAGCACGGCGTCCTCGCCGTACCGCTCCCGGGCGAGCTGCCCGAGGTTGGTCATGCCCGCGGCGGCCATGTCGGTGGCGCGGGCGTCGCCGATGTGCGTGTTGTGCGCCCACACCACGCCCTTGGCGTCGTGGAAGTCCGCGATCCTTTCCATGGTGTCGGCCATGTGGACGTCCCTGACGTTCCAGGACTTGGGGCCGCCACGCACCATGGTCCGGTAGTAGCGCTCGGCCCCGGCCACGATCTCGGCGTTCTGCCGGGCGCTGAATCCCCGCTCGTCCTCGGGAGCCGCCCGGATCACGGACTTGAGCAGGGTCACCACCTCGTCCTCGCAGGTCTCCGGGATCAGCCGGGTGGCCAGGCCGTACTGCTGCGGGTCGTGGCCGTACGCCTCGAAGCAGTACAGCGCGTCCATGACGGACTCCATCTCGTCCGGCAGGTGGGCGGCGGCGTAGCGGTGCACGGCGCGCAGTGACTCCCACAGGCTGTAGACGTCCAGGCCGTGGAAGCCGCAGCGTTCGTCCAGCGGGAAACCGGCGTTCCAGCGCCGCAGCCACCGGCAGAACTCCACGACCTCGTGGTTGGCCCACATGAACGTCGGCCAGCGCTGGAACGCGTAGAGCGCCTCGAAAGGATCGGTGTCGCCGGTTACGGCCCGATGCACCTGTTCGCAGTCGGGCCAGTCGCCCTCGACCCCGACGAACCCGAATCCCTTCTCGGCGATCAAGCGGCGGGTCAACTCCACCCGCCAGGCATAGAACTCGTGCGTGCCGTGGCTGGCCTCACCGATCAGCACGAATCTGGCCTCGCCCACGCGCTCCAGCAGCGGGTCGAGGTCCCCCGGGCCGATCAGCGGCACCGCCGACCGGCGCACCTCGTCGAGAACCGTCATTCGTCCTCCTCCGCGAGCATCCGCAGGCATTCGCGGGCCAGCTGCAGCTCCTCCCGCACCTGGATCACCATGACGGGGACGGCCGCGCCGAACGCGCTGACCGGCCCGTCGTCGTGGCGGTTGCCCATGGCGGGAGGCTCGATGCCGAGCAGGCCCAGCCGGCCGCAGACGGCCTCGCGTACTTCAGGCTGGTCCCAGCCGATCTCCCCTGTGAAGACCAGCGCGTCGATCCGCCCCAGCGCGGTGGCCGCGGCGGCGATCTCCCTGCTCACCCGGTGGCTGAACACGCCCAGCGCCAGCTCGGCCGCGGCGTTGCCCTGCTGCGCGGCCGCCACCAGGTCGCGCGTGTCGCCCGAGAGGCCGCCCGACAGCCCGAGCAGGCCGGAGCGCCGCTCCAGCCCCTCGCCCAGCTCCTCCAGCGTCAGATGGCCCGCGGACAGCAGCCACAGCAGCATCCCCGGGTCCACGCTGCCCGAGCGCTTGCTCATGGGCAGCCCGTCCAGCGGCGTGAAGCCCATGGAGGTGTCCAGGCTGCGCCCGCCCGACACCGCGCACACCGAGCATCCGCCACCCAGGTGCGTCAGCACCAGGTCCAGCTCGGTCAGCGGCTTGCCGATCAGCTCGGCCGCCCGGTCGGCCGCCCACGCATACGACAGGCCGTGGAAGCCGTAGCGGCGCAGGCCGAACCGCTCCCGCCAGGAGAGCGGCAGCGCGTAGACCGCGGCCTCCTCCGGCAGCCCGGCGTGGAAGGCGGTGTCCGGGCAGAGCACGTGCGGCACGGCCGGCAGCTCCTCGCGGGCCGCCTCCAGCAGGGCCAGCGCCGGCGGCAGGTGCAGCGGCGCCAGGCTGGTCAGGCCGCGCAGCGCCACAGCCGTCTCGTCGTCGGCCACGACCGGAGCGCGTACGAGGTCGCCGCCGTGCACGAGGCGGTGCGCCACGGCACGGATGTCGCGGCCGAAATGCCCGCCGAGGAACCCCGACAGCTCCTCCCGGGCCGAGCCCGGGTCGATGGCACGCTCGGCGTGCGCGCTGTCCAGCACGCAACCGCCCTCCACGAGGTCGAGGCGTAGGCTCGACGAGCCGGCATTGACGGTGAGCACCGCCGCCGACTCCGTCACCTGCTCGTCGATCGCCCGGCTCATGCCCGCTCGGCTACCCGCCGACGAAGCCACAAAACGGGACGAAACTCTGGGGCGCCCGCTTTACTCCCGTCAGGGGTTGTCCCGTCTGGACCTCGGGTAGGCGTGCGCCATGGACATCACCCTGCAGGTGAACGGCGTGTCCCGCGCGGTGGACGTGGACCCCCGGATGTCGCTGCTCGACCTGCTGCGCGAACGGCTGGCCCTGATCGGCGCCAAGAAGGGCTGCGACCACGGGCAGTGCGGGGCCTGCACGGTCCTGATCGACGGGCGGCGCGCCAACTCCTGCCTGGCGCTGGCCGTCGCCGTGGACGGCTCGGAGATCACCACTGTCGAGGGGCTGGGCCACGAGGACGACCTGCACCCCCTGCAGGCCGCGTTCATCGAGCACGACGCGTTCCAGTGTGGCTACTGCACGCCGGGGCAGCTCTGCTCGGCGGCCGGGATGCTGGGCGAGCCGGGCCCGAGCGCCGTCACCGACGACATGCTCGCCGACCCCGGCCTGACCCCGGAGGAGATCAGAGAGCGGATGAGCGGAAACCTGTGCCGGTGCGGCGCCTACGTCAACATCGTCAGCGCGATCGCCGAGGTCGCGCCGTGAAGACGTTCGAGTACGCCCGCGCCGAGAGCCCGTCGGACGCGGTACGCAGGTTCGGGCCGGGCGCCATGTATCTGGGCGGCGGCACCAACCTGGTGGACCTCATGCGACTGGGAGTGGCACAGCCGGACCACCTGGTGGATGTCAGCAAGCTGCCGCTCGACACGGTCGAGGAGGTCGGCGACCGGGTCCGCGTCGGCGCCGCCGTCCGCAACAGCGATCTGGCGGCCGATCCCCTGGTGCGCTCCCGCTACCCGATGCTGGCGCGGGCGGTGCTGAGCGGCGCGTCCGGCCAGGTGCGCAACATGGCGACGGTCGCCGGCAACCTGCTGCAGCGCACCCGCTGCCCGTACTTCCAGGACGTGACCAGGCCGTGCAACAAGCGCGAGCCCGGCTCCGGCTGCCCGGCCATCGAGGGCGACCACACGAACCTGGCCGTCCTCGGCACCTCGCACGCCTGCGTGGCCACCCACCCGTCGGACATGGCCGTCGCGCTGGCCGCGCTGGGGGCCGAGGTGCACGTCACCGGCCCGGGCGGTGACCGGATCATCCCGATCCCGGGGCTGCACCGGCTGCCGGGAGACGCGCCCGAGCGGGACACCGTGCTGGAGCCGGGCGACCTGATCACCGCCGTGGAGCTGCCCGCGCCGCCGGCGGGCGCCTCGATCTACCGGAAGGTACGCGAGCGGGCGTCGTTCGCGTTCGCCCTCGTGTCGATCGCCGCCGTGCTCGACGTGCGCGACGGCGTGGTCGCCGGGTGCCGCCTCGCGCTCGGCGGCGTGGCCCACGTGCCGTGGCGGGCCGAGCGTGCCGAGCAGGTGCTGATCGGCGGCCCCCCGACGGGTGAGGCCTTCCTCACCGCGGCCGAGGCGGAGCTGGAGCAGGCCCGGCCGCTCCCGCGCAACGCGTTCAAGGTGCCTCTGGCCCGCAACCTGATCGTCCGCACGCTCGAGGAGCTGGCACAGTGAACCGCATCGAGGGCCGCGTCAAGGTCACCGGGCTGGCCACGTACGCGGCCGAATACCCGGTCGAGGGCGTCACCTACGCCTGTCCCGTGCAGTCGCGGATCGCCAAGGGCAGGATCAAGCGCATCGACGGCCGGGACGCGCTGGCCATGCCCGGCGTGCTGGCCGTGCTGTCCAGCGAGGACCCGCCCCGGCTGGCCCGCGAGGCAGCGGGCGAGCTGGCGCTGTTCCAGAGCCGCGACGTCGCCTATCGGGGCCAGTTCGTGGCCGCCGCGGTGGCAGACACGTACGAGAACGCCCGCGCCGCCGCGGACGCGATCGTCGTCGAGTACGAGCAGGACCTCCACGACGTGACCCTGCGCGCCGACCACCCCAACCTGTACCAGCCGGAGACCGTCAACCCCGGTTTCCCGTGCGACACGGTGAAAGGCGACGTCGAGTCCGGGCTCGACGCGGCCGAGACCAGCATCGACGTGATCTACACGACCCCCGTCCTGCACAACAACCCGATGGAGCCGCACGCCGCCCTGGCGGTGTGGGACGCCGAGGGCCGGCTGCTGGTGTACGACACCGCGCAGGGCACGTCCTCGAGTCGCGACCTCATCGCGAAGACGCTCGGCCTGCCCAGGGAGCAGGTCCGCGTGGTGTCCAGGCACGTCGGCGGCGGCTTCGGCTCGAAGGGCACGACCAGGCCGCAGGCCGTGCTGGCCGCCCTGGCCGCCAGGGACGTCGGCCGCCCGGTCAAGATCGTGCTGACCAGGCAGCAGATGTACGACGTGACCGGCTACCGTACGCCGACGATCCAGCGGCTGCGGCTGGGCGCCGACGCGCAGGGCCGCCTGACGGCGGTGGAGCACGTGGCCTACGAGCAGAGCTCGACGCTGGTGGAGTTCGCCGAGCAGACCGCGACCCCGGCCCGCGTCATGTACGCCACGCCCGCGCTGCGCACCGCGCACCGGCTCGTCCGGCTGGACGTCGCCACCCCGTCGTGGATGCGCGCCCCGGGCGAGTGCCCCGGCATGTACGCGCTGGAGTCCGCCATGGACGAGCTGGCCTACGCCGCCGGCCTCGACCCGATCGAGCTGCGCGTCATCAACGAGCCGGAGACGGAGCCGGACAGCGGCCTGCCGTTCAGCTCCCGCAGCCTGGTCGCCTGCCTGCGCGAGGGGGCCCGCCGCTTCGGCTGGGACCGGCGCGACCCGGGGCCCGCGCTGCGGCGGGACGGCGAGTGGATGATCGGCACCGGTGTGGCCTCCTCCACCTACCCGGCCCTGCGCCAGCCGTCGAGGGCCCGCGTCACCATGCGGGAGGGCGACTTCCTGGTCCAGCTGGCCGCCGCCGACATCGGGACCGGCGCGCGTACCGCGCTGACCGGGATCGCGGCCGAAGCGCTGGGCGTCGCGCCCGAACGCGTGCACGTCGAGCTGGGCGACAGCGACCTGCCGGACGCGCCGCTCGCGGGCGGCTCCATGGGCACGGCTTCGTGGGGCACGGCGATCGTGCGCGCCTGCGAGGCGCTCAAGGTCAACGGCACGGAGGGCCGCGCGGACACCACCGAGGAGATCAAGCGGGACGCGGAGCTGGCCAGGCACGCGTTCGGCGCCCAGTTCGCCGAGGTGCGGGTGAACTCCGTGACCGGCGAGGTACGCCTCTCGCGCCTGCTCGGCGTGTTCGCGGCGGGGCACATCGTGAACCCCAAGCTGGCCAGGTCCCAGTTCATCGGGGGCATGACGATGGGCATGGGGATGGCGCTGATGGAGGAGACGTTCACCGACGAGGAGTTCGGCGGATTCCTCCGGCGCGACCTGGCCCAGTACCACGTCCCGGCCTGCGCGGACGTGCCGGACATCGAGGCGGTCTGGCTGGATGAGCAGGACGCCGGGCTCAACCCCATGGGCAGCAAGGGCATCGGCGAGATCGGCATCGTCGGCACGGCCGCCGCCATCGGCAACGCCGTGTACCACGCCACCGGCCATCGCGTGCGCGACCTCCCGATCACCCCGGCCAAGGTCCTCAATCTGATGTTTTAGCCCGCCTTACCAAGGAAGGAGGATTCCCTCGTTCCAGAGGTGGGAGGCGGCGTGCAGAACGAGTCGGACCAGGAGCGTGCGGACCGGAACTTCGTGGAGCTCCTGCAGGGCGCGCGCGTGGCGGTGACCGGGGTGCAGGTGCTGTTCGCATTCCTGCTGACCGTGCCCTTCTCGCCCGGATTCACCAAGCTGGACCTGACCGACCGCTGGCTGTTCTACGTGGCGCTGGTCAGCGCCGCTGTCGCGTCGATCTGCTACATCGCGCCGACCGCGCAGCACCGCGTGCTGTTCAGGCAGGGGCGCAAGGAGACGCTGGTACGGCGCTCCAACTTCTACGGCATCGTGGGCGCGCTCGCGCTGGCGATCTCTATGACCACGGCCACCATGCTCGTGATCGACTACCTGTTCGGCCCGGCGCTGGCCTGGACCACCGCGGGGATCCTGGCGGCGCTGGCCCTGTGGACCTGGTTCGGCCAGGCGGCGCTCAACCGGTCGGACGGAGGGGATCAGTCCTCGGGCGGGAGCTCGGTGTCGTCGTCGGCCCGCTCGCGCGAGTAGGCCGCCCGCGCCACCACGTACGCCGCCACCGACACGGTGATCACCTGCGAGACGCCCGCCAGCAGCAGCGGCCCGGCGTTCGCCCAGGTGGGCCGGTGCAGCCACATGGCCAGCAGCACCAGGAGCACGCCGAGCACCTGCGGTTTGGTGCCCGCGTGCATCCGGTCCAAGGTGGTACGGAAGCGGACGAGCCCCACCCCGGCCGACAGCGCCAGCGCCGCGCCCAGCAGCAGGCAGGCCGCCGCCGCCACGTCGAGCGCGCTCATCGTGCCTGCCTCATCGTTCCTGCCTCATCGTGACCGGCCCGAGAAGAACCTGGCCAGCGACACGGACCCGACGAAGCCCAGCAGCGACAGCACCAGCAGGATCGGCAGGTCCGAATAGTCGTCCATGACCACGGCGAACGCCCCGACGACGCACATCGACAGCGAGGTCAGCACGTCGAACGCCACCGCCCGGTCCAGCATCGTGGGCCCGCGCCCCACCCGGTAGAGCGTGGCGAGCGCCGCGCACCCGAGCAGCCCGAGCGTCACCAGGTACACCGTCGTCATGGCCGCTCCCGCCTGTCCCGCGTACGCCGCCGTCATGGCAGCTCCTGCCTGTCGCGCCAGGTGCCGAAGGCCGCCACGACGCGCGACTCCAGCCCGGCCACGTCCGCCCGCACGGCCTCGGTGACGTCGCCCGGGCGGCCCAGCACGTGCAGGACCAGCTCGCGCTCCGCGGGGTAGGCCTCCACCACGAGGCTGCCCGGCACGGTGGACAGCGCGATCATGATCACCACGGTCATGGACTCCGACGATGTGCGCAGCCGTACCCGGACGATCTGGGCGGGCGGCACGCCGGGCCGCACCACCCAGAGCACCACGCGCGCGGTCGAGACCACCAGATCCCGGCCGAACCAGAGCAGGAAACCCACCAGCGCCACCGGGTGGATCCTGATGCCCGGGTCGAGGACGGGCAGCGGCAGCAGCGACGTCACCACCAGCCCGGCCACCAGCCCGCCGAGCACGTTGCCGGCCGTCAGGTCGCCCCACAGCGTCACCCACACCACCGCCAGCCAGGCGACCAGCGCCAGCCGGGGCTTCACGGCCGCCTCCCGAGCACGGCCGCGATGTACGGCTCGCGCGCCGACAGCTCGACGGCCGCCCGGTGCGTCAGCGCCGTCAGCGGCCCAGCCAGCACCGTGAACGACAGCCCGATCGCGACCAGCGCCGCCACCGCCGCCGACAGCGCCACCGGAAGCGCGGTCGTCGTGACGGTCGCGTCCTCGCCGGTGTACTCCTCGCTCTCCACGACCGTGCCCACCCGTTCGGCCCGCGGGCCGCGCCAGAACGCCTTGCCCCACGTCTTGGCGACGGCGTACAGGGTGAGCAGGCTGGTCATCAGGCCCGCCACCACGAACACGACGGGCAGGGCGCGGCCGTCGGCCAGGCTCGCCTGCACCAGCAGCAGCTTGCCGAGGAAGCCCGACATGGGCGGGATGCCCGACAGGTTCATGGCAGGCACGAAGAACAGCAGGGCGAGCAGCGGCGCGGTCGTCATCAGACCGCCCATTCTGGACACCGACGTGGTGCCGGTGCGCCGCTCGACCAGCCCGGTCACCAGGAACAGGCTCGTCTGCACGGTGATGTGGTGGAGCATGTAGAAGATCGCCCCCGCCAGCCCGGCCACCGTGGACAGGCCCACGCCGAACACCATGTAGCCGATGTGGCTGACCAGGGTGAACGAGAGCATCCGCTTGAGGTCGGTCTGCGCGACCGCGCCCAGCACGCCCGCCAGCATCGTGGCCAGCGCCACCCACATGAGCAGTGTGGACACCGGCCCGCCCGGGAACAGCAGCGCCTCCAGCCGGATGATCGAATAGACGCCGACCTTGGTGAGCAGCCCGGCGAACACGGCCGTGGCCGGGGCGGGCGCGGTGGGGTAGGAGTCGGGCAACCAGGCCGACATCGGGAAGATCGCCGCCTTGATCGCGAAGGCCAGCAGCAGCATCAGCTCCACCAGGATCGCCACCTGGCCGGGCAGCCTGGCGAACCGTTCGGCGAGCTGCGCCATCGACAGGGTCCCTGTGGCGGCGTACGTGATGGCCAGCGCGATCAGGAACAGCATCGACGAGGCGAGGGCCATCAGCGTGTACGTCGCGCCCGCCCGGATCCGCGACTCGGTGCCGCCGAACGTGAGCAGCACGTACGAGCCGCTCAGCAGCAGCTCGAAGGCCACGAACAGGTTGAACAGGTCGCCAGACAGGAACGCGTCCGCCACCCCGGCCACCATGACCAGGAAGGCCGGGTGGAAGATCGCCATGGGGGCGTCGTGCTCCTGCTCGGCGTAGGCGTTCGCGACCGAGTAGACCATGACGCAGAACGTCACCGCCGACGACACCAGCAGCACGAGCGTGGACAGGCGGTCGGCCACCAGGCAGATGCCGATCGGCGCCGGCCACCCGCCCAGGTCGGTGACCAGCGGCCCGCGTGCCTCGGCCGCGGCCAGCAGCAGCGCCGACACGACGACCGAGACGGCCAGGGTGGCCAGGCTGATGAGCGACTGCAACCGGCGCAGCCGCCCGCCGATCGCCAGCTTCACGCCGGCGGCCAGGAGCGGCAGCAGCACGGGCACGCACACCAGGCTCTCCATCACCCGCACCCCACCGGCCCTCCAGAGCAACCGGGCCCCTCACGGCGGGATGCGCGCTCGCCCGCCGTCGCGGGTCGCGGTCCTTGGGAGAGCGGGCAGTGCGGGACCGGCCGGTGCATGGGTCAGTCCTCGCCTTCCAGCTCGGGGTCCTGGGCGAGGGCCTGGCGCTCCCGCTCCTCCCTGATGGCCGCCCTCATCTGCCTGCGCGCATCCCGCTGGCGCGCCTTGAGCCTCCTCCGCAGCGCCCGCTCACTGGCCGCCTGCTCCTCCCGCCCCCGCGTGTACTGCTCCCGCAGCTCCTCGATGCGCTCGAGGTTGTCCATGACCGTGTCGTCCCGGAGCCCGGCCTCCTCGAAGCGCCGGTGCAGGTCCTCCTCCGACAGCCCCTCCTGCCGGCGGTCGCGCATCCACTGCTCGAGCTCGATGTGCACCCTGTCGATGCGCCGTTCCAGGTCGGCCTCCTGCAGCCGTTCCCGCTCCGCCTGCTCGGCCTCCAGCCGGGCCAGCTCGGCCCGCTGCTCGGCGAGTAGCCGCCGGTAGGCGTTCTGCCTGGCGCGTACGGCGTCGCTCAGCTCGCCGCGGCGGGCGCGCAGGCGCACGCGCCGGTCCTCGGTGTCGTCCTGGACCTCGTCGCTCCCGCACAGCTGCCACGACCGGTGCACCAGGGCCAGCAGGAACGCGGTCACCCCCAGGGTGATCACGATGGCGGTCAGCACCATGGCCTGCGGCAGCGGGTCTGCGATCCCGCGCGCGCCCACGTAGGGCGGGCCGCCCGCGCCGCCGCCCGCGGTGACGATCAGCAGGTTCACGCCGTTGCCCAGGACGATGACGCCGGCCAGCACGCGTACCAGGCTCCGCTCCAGCAGCAGCGTGACCCCGGTGGCGATCATCGCGCAGCAGGCCAGGAACGGCAGCAGGGTGACGGTCACGTGCGCTCCTCGGCGTCGATCTGCCGGTCCAGCTCGGCGCCGAGGCCGCGCAGGAGGTCCTGGACCATGCCGACGACGGACACGTACACGCCGAGGTCGAAGAACAGTCCGGTGCTCAGGTGCAGGTGTCCCGCCAGCGGCACGGTCACGTCCGTGGCCAGCAGGTCCAGCGCCGCCCGGCCGAACAGCAGCCCGGCCAGCGCCGTGCCGGTCGACAGCGTGAGCCCGACGCCCATGAGCACGCCCGCGTGCACCGGGACGGCGGCGGCCAGCTCGTTACGCCCGCCCGCCAGGTAGCGCACGGTGATCGCCATCCCGGCCACGATGCCGCCCGCGAACCCGCCGCCGACCGCGCTGTGCCCGGTGAACAGCAGGAACACCGACAGCACCAGCACGGTGTGGAACGTCAGTCTGGCCGCCACCTCGAAGGCCAGCGCCCGCTGCCCGCGCGGGAGCCTGGCCGACAACCAGCGCGTCCGCTCGGTGGGCACGTGCGGGCTCGGCTCGATGTGGTACGACCTGCGCCGCAGGAACACCAGGCTCGTCACGCCCAGGGTCAGCACGATGAGCACCGTGCTCTCGCCCATGGTGTCCCAGGCGCGGATGTCGACGATGAGGGCGCTGACGATGTTCCTGGCCCCGGCCTGCTCGGCCGCCGGCCCCATGAGCGCGCCGATCGGCTGGGCGCTCCGCGCGCCCATCGCCAGCATGCCCGCGCCCGTGACCACCACGGCCACGGCCAGCCCGAGCCCCATCCTGAACCAGAACGGCAGCCGTCCCCTGACCGGTGGGCCGATCGGCAGCCGCCGCAGCACCAGCGCGAACACGACCAGGCTCACCGTCTCGGCCAGGAACTGGGTGAGCGCCAGGTCGGGCGAGCCGTGGACGAGGAACAGCAGCGCCGTGCCGTACCCGATGAGGCCCACGACCACGCCCAGGAGTATGTACGGGCGGGCGAACAGCGCCAGCGCGGCCGAGGCCACGATGAGCACGGCGACGACGGGCTGCTCGGGGCGCTGCCAGGCGACGACGGGCACGTCGAGGCGGGGCGGGCCGCCGGACACGAGGGAGAACACGCCGACGCCGATCGCGGCGAACAGGGTGAGCATGAGGTAGTCGGGCACGGATCCGCGCTGGACGAAGCCGGTGAGCTGGATGGCGAAGCGGTCGAGCCGGCGTACGAGCGACCAGAAGACCTGCCCGGAGTCGAGCACGTGCAGCGCCGCCCCTGCCCTGGCCACGGGCTCCCTGGCCAGGAACAGCACCACTCCGGCCGCGACCGACACGGCCGACAGCAGGAGCGGCCAGGAGAAGCCGCCCCACAGCACAAGATGCGCGACGTGTCCCTCCTCACGAAAAGTCGCGATATATCCGGACAGGGCGCGGCCGTACCACGGCGCGAACGGCGCCAGCGCCAGGCCGAGCACCGACAGCAGCGCGGCGGGGGCGAACATGGCCACGGGCACGCGATGCGTCTCCCGCGCCGCCACCCCCGGCTTGTCGCAGAACGCCCCCCACAGGAACCGCAGCGTGTACGCCGCCGTCAACGCCGACCCGGCCACCACACCCGCCAGCGCGAGCGGCGCGTCCATGAGCGTCTCCAGCGCGGCCTCCTTGCCCGCGAACCCCGCCAGCGGCGGCAGCCCCAGCATCGAGGCCCCGGCCAGCACCGCGACCCCGCACACCCACGGCATCGACCGGCCGGCCCCGCTGAGCTCGCGCAGGTCGCGGGTGCCCGCCATGTGGCCGACGATGCCCACCACCAGGAACAGGGCGGCCTTGAACAGCGCGTGCGCCAGCAGCATGGCCGCCCCGGCCAGCGCCGCGCCCCCGGTCCCCGAGCCGAACAGCACCGTGAGGAGGCCGAGCTGGCCGACCGTGCCGTAGGCGAGCAGCCGCTTGAGATCCGTCTCGCGCAGCGCCCGCCACCCGCCCAGCAGCATGGTGACCACGCCGAGCGGCACGGCCACCTCCCGCCAGGGCGCCACATCTCCGAGCGCGGGCCCGAGCCTGGCCAGCAGGTACACGCCCGCCTTCACCATGGCGGCCGCGTGCAGATACGCGGAGACGGGCGTGGGGGCGGCCATGGCGGCCGGCAGCCACATGCTGAACGGGAAGATCGCCGACTTCGACAGCGCGCCGGCCAGGATGAGCACGACGGCGACGGGGTTCACGTGGGGCGGGTGCGCGACGATGTCCGAGATCCGGTAGGTGCCCGCGGCCTGCCCGAGCAGGACGAATCCGGCCAGCATGGCGAGCCCGCCGAACGTGGTGACCCACAGCGCCTTCATCGCCGCCTGCCTGCTCGCCCTGCTCTTGGGGTCGTACCCGATGAGCAGGTAGGAGCAGACGGTGGTCAGCTCCCAGAAGACGTACAGCAGGAGCAGGTTGTCGGCGGCCACCAGCCCCAGCATCGACCCGGCGAAGCCCGACATGAAGACGCCGTAGCGCCCGAGCCCCTCGTCGCCCCGGGGGAAGTAGCGGGCGCTGTAGATCATGATCAGTGCGCCCACGCCGGTGACCAGCGACATCATGAGCACGGCCAGCGCGTCGACGCGGAAGGCCAGCTCCAGCCCGATCGAGGGCGCCCAGGTCCGGCTCTCCCGCGCGGGCAGCCCCAGCGCCGTGGCGAGGAAGGCGGCGGCGGGAGGGAGCGCCAGCACGGCCAGGGACGCGCGCCTGACCAGCCAGGGAGCGCAGACCGCCGCCACCGCGTGCAGGACCAGCAGCGACTCCATGGGCTCCTCGGGAGGGTATTTCCGACTACGTCCGCCAATCTCTCCCGTCAGAGCTTCGCCACGGTGCAGGCACGGCCAGGGTTGACCCGAACGACACCAGTCCCACACCGTGGTGTGGGACTGGGTACAGGGTGTTCAGCCCTTGGCCCCGCTTGAGCGGCGTCGCGGTCCGGATGCGACACCCGGGGACGGCTCAGGGTGCACCGGAAGGAACACCGTGACGGCGACGGAGGCCGCGGCGAGCACGGCCATCGCCGCCGCGGGCGAGGTCCGCTGGGCGAGCGCGCCCGCGAGGACCGCGGCGACGCCCTGCATGGCGACCATGCCGGAGGAGTGCAGGCCGAGCGCGTGCCCGCTCAGCTCGTCCGGGGTCAGCTCCATGAGGCGGGGCTGGAGCAGCAGGGTCGCCGCGTACCCGATCGAGGCGAGCGTGACGGCCGCCGCCGCGACCGGGGTCGCGGGGCTCAGGACGAAGATCAGGTACGGGACCGCGAGCAGCAGGTGCAGCGGGATGACGAGCCGTGCCCGCCACGCCGGCGGGATGAATCGCCCGGCCAGCACGTCGCCGGCCAGCATGCCGGCGGCCGCGCAGGCGAAGAGCAGGCCGGCCTGCTGGGGGGCGTACGGGACGAAGAGCGACTCGCAGCCGACGACCAGCCCGTTCGGCACCCAGAGGGCGAGGTAGACGCGGCGGCGCGGCCTGGACGACCACAGCAGGGCGTTGCTCCGCCAGGTCTCGGCGGGCGAGGGCCGTCCTGTCGCGCGGGGCGGGTGTCTCCTGAGCCCGCCCATGGCGGCGGCCGCCACCAGGTAGAGGGCGGCGCCGGCCAGCAGCGTGCCGCGCGGCGACAGGACGGAGACCAGCACGCCGCCGACGGCGAACCCGCCGACCTGCATGGCTCCGTTGGCCATGTTGAGCGCGGAGCGGCCCAGCAGGTACCCGCCGCCGGCGAGGATCTCGTTGAGCAGGCCGTACCGGACGCCGCCGCCCAGCGACGCGAGTACGCCCTGCGCCAGCAGGATCACGAGCGTCGCCCACACCGGCAGGCCGGGGATCGACAGTGCGGCGGTGCCGAGCGCGAGGACCAGCGCCAGCCCGGCCAGCGCGGCACGCGGTGGCAACCGGTCGGCGGCCGACAGCAGCGTCGCCGCCCCGGCCACCTGTGCCAGCGCAGGGCCGAACATCGCCAGCCCGGACAGCAGCGGGTTCCCCGTGGCGGCGTAGACGAGCGTGCCGAGGGCGAGCCCGCTGACCGTCTGGGCCGCCACCTGGGCCGCGGATCCGACGAAGAGGGGCGTGAACTCCGGAGTGCCGAATAACTCCCGGTATGTGCGCATGGGCCGGGAGTCTCGATGGCGGCAGGGCCGGGCCGGTAATGTTTCGCGGGGAGGCGAAACATCGTTGGGCTTCTGGCAGATCAGCGCGGACACGCTGGCGAACGGGCGCTTCGTCGTCTCGCCGCTGGCGGAGGCCATCGCGACCCTGAAGGCGCTGGAGCGGGGCACGGCCGCGCACCCGGGCGAGCGCGCGTGGCTCGACGCCCACCTGCCGGCCTACCGGGCGCGGCTGGCGGCCGACCCGGTCACTGCCCTGCTCATACGGGCCGCGCTGGGGCCCACCTGGAACGCCGACTTCCTCACCCCCACGCCCACCGGCGAGGACTCCTCCTTCGAGGAGGAGCTGGCGAGCATCCGCGAGACACCACCCGGCCAGGCCCGCGAGGACCTGACCGTGTCGCTCGGCGGCCCGCTCCCGCCCGCCCTGCACCGGTCCGACCTGCCGGAACGCCTCGCCGGCCACGTGGAGTGGGTGTGGCGGGAGTCGGTGCTGCCCTACTGGCCGCGGCGCCGCCGCGTCATCGAGGCCGACGTCGTCGCCCGCACGGCGCGGCTGAGCCGGGGCGGCTGGGCGGCCGCCCTGGACGGCCTGCGCCCGGGGATGCGCTGGCTGGGGGACGGGCGGCTGCGCATCAACGCCTACGACCATCCGCCGCGGGACCTCTCGGGTGCGCGCCTGATGTTCGTCCCAGTCACACCCCGCCAGGGCTGGGTCTCATGGGACGACTCGGACCGCTCCGCGGTGGTGTACCCGTGCTCGGGCACGCTCGCCGGCGTCCCGGCCGAGCCGCCCGAGGCGCTGGGCCGCCTGCTGGGCGACGCCCGGGCCGGCGTCCTCGTGCTGCTGGACTCCCCGAAGAGCACGACCCAGCTCGTGGCCCTCACCGGCCAGGGACTGGGCTCGGTCGGCCGCCATCTGAAGGTCCTGCTGGACGCCCGCCTCGTGGGCCGCAGACGTTCGGGCCGCTCGGTGCTCTACTACCGCACGGAGACCGGCGACGTGCTGGTCCGGGCTCAGACCGCGGAAACCGGTTGACGGGGGCGGGATGATGGCTTGTGCGCCATCATGTAGTGCTCGGCCGAGGCGTACGTGTGGCCGTCCTCCGTGAAGGCGACCGGCCACCACTGGCTGAGGCAACCGGGGCCTACGAGGCGGCTCTCCCGAGGCGCTCGGAGATTTCGCGCAGCACCGGCAGCAGCTCCGGCGGGTCGAGCACCTCGAAGTCGAAGCCCTTGACCGCGATCCAGACCGCCAGCTCGTCCAGCGAATTGGACCCCGCGAGGAACAGGCACGTCCCCGCGTCCACCGCCGCCAGCCGCCCCGCCCCCGGCGACGTGCGGGGGGCGACCGCCTCCAGGGGCGCGTGGAAGAGGATGCGGGCCTGGTAGCGGTAGGGCGCGGAGGTGATGGCGCGCGACACGTACGAGGCCGCGTCCTGTTCCGGCACCGGACGCGGCGTGAACCGCGCGCCCTGCTCCCCCAGCGGGCCCTCGACGCGGTCCACGCGGAACGTCCGCCAGTCCTCCTTGGCCACGTCCCAGGCCAGCAGGTACCAGCGGCGGGGCGTGTGCACGAGCCGGTGTGGCTCCACCTCGCGCGTCGCGACCCCGTCCCGGCCCCGGTAGCGCAGCCGCAGGCGGCGGTGGTCCCGGCAGGCGGCGGCGAGACCGGTGAGCACGTCGGCGCTCACCGGCGGGGCCGCGGCGCCGGCGAGCGGCACCGTGGCCTCCTGGAACGCGCTCACCCGATGCCGCAGCCGCGACGGGAGCACCTGCTGCAGCTTGGCCAGCGCCCGCAGCGCCCCCTCCCCCAGCCCTGCCACGCTGCCGGTCGCGGCCGTCCGCAGGCTGATCGCCACGGCCACCGCCTCCTCGTCGTCGAGCAGCAGCGGCGGCAGCGCCGCTCCGACGCCGAGCCGGTAGCCGCCGGCCACGCCGGGGGTCGCGTCGACGGGATAGCCGAGCTCGCGCAGCCGGTCGATGTCACGCCGCACGGTACGCAGGCCGACCTCGAGCCGTTCGGCCAGCTCGGCGCCGGTCCAGTCCATGCGCGACTGGAGCAGGGACAGCAGGCGGAGCAGCCGCGCCGAAGTCTCCAACATGAAGGCCATTCTGCCCGCCATCGGTGCCAGAACCTGTCACCAATCCCTTCTACTGTCGCAGACATGACGAACACCGCCATCACGCCGTACCGCATCGACATCCCCCAGGCCGACCTCGACGACCTGCGCGACCGCCTCCGGCGCACGCGCTGGGCTCCCGAGCTGCCCGGCACCGGCTGGGAGCGCGGCGTGCCCACCGGCTACCTGCGCGCCCTCGCCGAGTACTGGGCCGACGGCTTCGACTGGCGCGCCCAGGAGGCGGCGCTGAACGCGTACCCGCAGTTCACCACCGCGATAGACGGCACGGACCTGCACTTCCTGCACGTCCGCTCGGCCGAGCCGGACGCCACCCCGCTGCTGCTCCTGCACGGCTGGCCCGGCTCGGTCGTCGAGTTCCTCGACCTGATCGGCCCGCTCACCGACCCGGCGGCGCACGGCGGCTCCGCCGCCGACGCCTTCCACCTGGTGATCCCGTCGCTGCCCGGCTACGGCTTCTCCAGCCCGCTGCCCGGCCCCGGCTGGACGGACGGCCGCACGGCCGCCGCGCTCGTCGAGCTGATGTCCAGGCTGGGGTACGACCGGTACGGCGTCCAGGGCGGGGACGTCTCTGCCTTCATCGCGCCCCTCATGGGGCGGGCCGCGCCGGACCACGTGATCGGCGTGCACGTCAACGGGCTGCTCACCTTCCCGGACCCGGCGGTGATGGGGTCGCTGACGGAGGCCGAGCAGGCGCGGCTGGCCGGGATGAAGGAGTGGCAGGACAAGCTCGGGGCGTACCTGCAGGTGCACGGGACCCGGCCGCAGACCATCGCCGCCTCGCTGCACGACTCGCCGGCCGGGCAGCTCGCCTGGATCGTGGAGAAGTTCAAGGACTGGACGGATCCGGCGGCGAAGCTGCCCGAGGACGCCGTGGACCGGGACCGCATCCTCACCGACGTCAGCATCTACTGGTTTACGGAGACGGCGGGCTCGACGGCGCACACGTACTACGAGCGGTTCAACGACTTCAGCATGTGGGGGCCGCGGGAGCGGGGCACGGTGCCCACCGCGGCGGCCGTCTTCCCCACGGACTTCTCGGTGCGGCCGCTGGCCGAGCGGGTGCACAACGTGGTGCGCTGGTCCGAGTTCGACCACGGCGGGCACTTCGCGGCGCTGGAGACGCCGGACGTGCTGGTGGCCGACCTGCGCGAGTTCTTCCGGTCCCTGACCTGACGGCGCTCAGGGCAACTCGGCGAAGCGCTCGACCTTCTCGGCCCGCCCGGCGGCGACGGCCTCGCAGACGAGGCTGAACATGACCACCTTGCGCACGACGCGGCGCACGTCGCTCATGCTCAGCGTCTTGGTCTCCGCCTGCGCCGCGATCCTGGCCCGCAGCCCCAGCCGGCCGGAGAGAGCGGCGCAGTAGGGTGGATCGCGGAGGCCACTGATGCGCGCACGCGATCTCGCCGTCGAGTTCCCGACGGTCACCCTCGACACCCCGGCGCTCGAGGCGGCCAAGCTGCTGGCCGAGCAGGACCTGCCGGGGCTCATCCTGGTCGACCAGGACGGCCGCCCTCTCAGCATCCTGCCCGGCACCCAGGTGCTGCGCCTCGCGGTCCCTGCCTACTGCCAGGACGATCCGGCGCTGGCCCGGGTGGTGGACGAGGCACACGCCGACCTCTTCCTGCGGCGGCTCGGGGGCAAAACGGTGCGGGAGTGCCTGCCCGAGCAGCCACGGGAGCTGCCGGTGGCCGACATGAAGGCCACCGTGCTGGAGCTGGCCGCGTTGATGGCCCGTACGCGGAGCCCGCTGGTGGCCGTGGTGGACGGCGAGCGGCTGGTGGGGGCGGTCACGCTGCAGTCGCTCCTGGACCACGTGCTGGAGCTCTGATCAAGGTCTCCAGCGGGGCCGCGGCCCGGGGTCGCGGGTGTGGGGTAAGGATTTAAAGAAACGTTACCCGACCAGGGGTGTTGGCGTGACGGAGCGGGCAGGTGATCAATATCCACACCTCTCTTCGAGACGAGAAAGGTGGTGTGCGACATGGCTGACCAGCCGACGCGTCCGACGTTCGACATGGACCAGCACCCTGACATAGCCGCGCTCCGCGCTCGCTACGACTGGGTTTCCCAAAGACCTTCAGGGCAGTCCGTCAGCGGACTCGCCTTCCTGAGCGGCCTCTACCTGGCCATCTCGCCATGGGTGGTGGGCATGTTCGGCCACACAACCCTGACCGTCAACAACCTCGTCACCGGAATCGCGGTGGCGCTGGTGGGGGCCGGGATCGCCTCGGCTTACGGCCGCATACATGGCATCACCTGGGTCATGCCGATCATCGGCGTCTGGACCGTCATCGCCCCATGGGTGCTGCCTCCACACGGGGCCAGCACCTCTTCCATCGTCAGCAATGTGATCACGGGGGCGATCATCCTCGCAACCGGCTTGGCCTGCGCCGCGCTCGGCTTCATGTCCACACGACGACGCTGAGCGCGCGATGGCGGAGGGCGGCGCGTCAGTGTACGGCGGCCCTCCGCCGGTCCATGACGAGTTACACGGTGCACGAGTTACGCGGTGCACGAGTTACGCGGTGCACGGGACGAGCAGCGCGTTCTCGCCTGCCCAGCGTTCGAGCAGCTCGGCGTCGTGGCTGATGGCGAGCACGCCTGCCCCTGTGCCCTTCCGGTATGCCTCGATCCGGGCGACCAGGTGGGCCTGGGTGGAGGCGTCGAGCATCGTGGTCATCTCGTCGCAGATCAGGTAGCGCGGTTCGAGGGCCAGCGCCCGAGCCACGCAGGCCCGCTGGAGCTGCCCGTCCGACACCTCGTGCGGGCGGCGGCCGTACAGCTCGGGCGTCAATCCCATCTCCTCCGCCAGCCGGTACGCCCTTTCCACCGGCCGTCGCGCGGCGCGCAGCGGCTCGGCGATCACGTCCAGCAGCGTGAACCGCGGGTCGACGGCGAGCCGGGGCTGCTGGAAGATCAGGCCGATCGAGGTGATGAGGGCGGGCGCGCGGTGCCGCCACCGGGTCACGGCCTCGCCGTCGACGGTGACCGTGCCCGCCGAGGGGCGCAGCAGCAGGGCGAGCACGCGGGCCAGGGTCGACTTGCCGCACCCGCTGGGGCCCGCCAGGCCGACGACCTCGCCGGGGCGTACGGACAGCGACACCCCGTCGAGCACCCGGCGGCGGCCGAACGAGACCGTGATGTCGGTGGCGTCAAGCATGGTGGCAGGCCACTCCCTTCTCGTTCATGTCCGGCCGGTCCTCGCACGCGGGCGTGGCCTGCGGGCAGCGGGGCCGGAAGGCGCAACCGTCCGGGAGCCGGGTGAGCTCGGGCGGCTGGCCGGGGATCGGCTCGAACCGCCGTGACGGCAGCGCGTCCAGCAGCCCTTTCGCGTACGGGTGCCGGGGCCCGGCGAAGAACGCGCCCGCCTCGGACCGCTCGACGATGCGGCTGGCGTACATGACCGCGATGTCGTCGGCCACCTGCTCGGCGGCGCGCAGATCGTGCGTGATGATCAGCACCGCGCGGCCCTCGTCGCACAGGCGGCGCAGCTCGGCCATGGTCGCGTCCACGAGCGGCCGGTCCAGGCCGGTGGTGGGCTCGTCGGCCAGGATGAGCGGCGGGTCGCCGGCCAGCGCGAGGGCGTTGGCGACGCGCTGGGCCATGCCGCCCGAGAGCTGGTGCGGGTAGCGGTCGAGGTCCTGGGGGCGCAGGCCCGCGCGTTCGGCGAGCGCGTCCGGGGTCTCGGCGCGGCCGAGCTCGCGCAGCGTCTCGGCGAGCTGGGCGCGGGCCGTGCGCACCGGGGTGAGGTGGGCCGCCGGGCTCTGCGGGACGAGCCCGATCAACCGGCCGCGCACCTGCCTGGCCAGCACCTTCTCCGGCGCGGCCACCAGGTCCAGCGAGTCGAGCCAGGCGTGACCCGTGACGGTGACGTTGCCGGGGAGCAGGCCGAGCAGGGCGTGCGCCATCACGGACTTGCCGCATCCGGACTCGCCCACCACCGCCAGGCAGCGCCCCTCGCGCAGCTCGAACCGGGCGTCCGTGACGGCGTGCACGACCGCGCCGGGGATGCGGAAACGTACCGACAGCCCGTCCACGCGCAGCTTCACAGCGCCAGCTCCGATCTCCAGCGCGGGTTCGCGCGGTCCCGTATGTGCTGCGCCAGCCCGGACACCGCGAGCGTGGGCACCAGGATCAGCAGCCCGGGGAAGAGGCTGGACCACCAGTCGCCCGCCAGCAGCGACTGCCGGCCGTCGTTGATCATGTTCCCGAGGGAGGCCAGGTGGGCGGGCAGCCCCAGTCCGAGGAAGCTGAGCGCCGTCTCGTGCCAGATCGCGTGCGGGATCATCAGCACGGTCGCCAGCAGCAGTTGCGGCGCCAGGTTGGGCAGGAAGTGCCGGAGCACGATCCGCAGGCGGCTCGACCCGCCGGAGATCGCCGCGTCCACGAACGGCCGGCCGCGCAGCGACAGCACCTCGGAGCGGACGATCCGGGCGGCCGTCGTCCAATGGGTGACGGCCACGGACACGACCACCGCGGTGGCGCTGGGCGCGAACAGCGCCACGATGAAGATTCCGAACAGCAGGTGCGGCAGCGAGTTGAACCCGTCCACCACCCGCATCAGCAGGCGGTCCGCGAACCCGCCCGCCGCGCCCGCCACCAGCCCGACCAGCCCGCCGATCGTCACGCTCGCCACGGCGGCCACCAGCCCCACCAGGAGCGAGACCCGCAGCCCGTAGATCGAGCGGACCAGCACGTCCCTGCCGACCTCGTCGGTGCCGAAGGGATGGGCGAGGGTGGGCGGCAGCCCGGCGGCCCGCAGGTCCACCAGCTGCTGGTCGAGCCGTACGGCGAGCGGCACCAGCACCACGGCCAGGACCAGCACGGCGATCGTCCCCACGGCGAGACGGCGACCCGGCGTCATCAGCCCGCCCCGAGCACGCGCACGCATCAGCCCACCTCGAGCACGCGTACGCATCAGCTCACCCCGAGGACGCGTACGCGCGGATCGGCCACCGTGTACGCCAGGTCGGCCAGCAGGTTCCCGGCCACCACCGCGACCGTGGCGAGCAGCGTGAGCGCCGCCAGCAGCGGGAAGTCCACCGCCAGCGCCGCCTTGATCGTGGTCCCCGCCACCCCCGGCCAGGAGAACACCGACTCCACCAGGATCGCCCCGGTCACCAGCTCGGGCACCCGGGCCCCGACGATCGTGATGAAGGGCAGCAGAGCCGAGCGCAGCGCGTGCCGCAGCAGCACGGTGCGCTCGCGCAGCCCACGCGCCCTGGCCCCGGTCACGAAGTCCTCCCGCAGCACGCCGATGACCGACTCCCGCACGAACAGCAGCAGCCACGACGACTGCGAGAACGCCAGCACGGCCACCGGCAGCACCATGTGCCGCAGCAGGTCCGGCAGGGTGACGGCGGCGGAGGCGGCATCGGTGAGCCCGCCGGCGGGCAGCCAGCCCAGCGTCACGGAGAACACCCAGATCGCCAGCAGCCCGACCCAGAAGACCGGCGCCGCCTCGTTGGTGAACGCCGTCCCGGTGACGAGCCGGTCCAGCCACGAGTCGCGCCGCCAGGCGGCCAGCGTGCCCACGGCCAGGCCGGCGGCCAGCATCAGCACGAGCGCGCAGCCGACGACCAGCAGCGTCCAGCCCAGCCGCTCGCCGATCACCTGGGCGACCGGCAGCCGCAGCGACCGGGACTCGCCGAGGTCGCCGCCGAGCAGGTTGCCGAGCCAGGTGACGTACTGCTCGACGAGGGGCCGGTCGAGGCCCCAGTTCGCCCTGATCTCGGCCATGATCTGCGGGCTCGTGACCATCGCCCGCTCGCCCAGGTACTGCCGTACGGGGTCGAACGGGGACGCCTTGGCCAGCGCGAACATCCCGAACGTCACCGCCAGCAGCAGCGGCACGGCGAACGCCAGCCGCCAGGCCACGATCCTGACCCAGGTCACGAGGCGGGCTTCCAGCTCACGACCGTGCCGAGCAGGCCGCCGGTGGCGTGCTCGTGCGCCTCGACGCCTGGTGTGAGGCCGGTCCAGTTCCCGCGTACGACGTAGGTGTGCTTGAGGTAGACCAGGTACAGCCAGACGGCGTCGTCGCTGATGCGCTTCTGCACCTCGTCGTAGGCCTTCTTGCGGGCGGCCTGGTCGGACGAGCGGCGGCCCGTGTCGAGCAGGCGGTCCACGTCGGGGTTCTGGTAGCGGCCGGGGTTGAAGTAGCCCTGGCCGGAGAAGGACGAGTGGAACAGCTCGTAGTTGGTGTAGTCGGGGTCGTACGGGCTGCCCCAGCCCATGATCAGCGCGTCCTTCGACAGGCGCTGGTCGATGGCGTCCCAGTCGAGCCCGGCGAGCCGCACGTCGATGCCGACCTGCTTGGCGTCCGAGGCCACGGCCAGCGCGAGCTCCTTGCGCAGCGAGTCGCCCGCCGGGTACATGAGCGTGAACCTGGCCGCCGTGCCGTCCTTCACCCTGATGCCGTCCGCGCCCGGCTTCCATCCGGCCTGCTCCAGCGTGGCCACGGCCGTGGCCCGGTCGGGTGCGGGCGAGCCGGCCACGGCGGGGTTGTGCCAGCTCGTGTCGGGCGCGACGGGCCCGAACGCCGGGCTGCCCGCGCCGGCCAGGATCGCCGACACCATCGCGGCGCGGTCCACGGCCAGGCCGAGCGCCTTGCGGATGGCCAGGTCGCCGGTCACGGGCTGCTCGAGCGGGAACATCACCCCTCTGTAGTCGGCGGTCGGCACCTCGTGAACGGTCATCCCCTGCTGATTCCTGAACCGGGCGACCGCCTTGGGCGGCAGCTCGGTGGCGGTGAACTCGCCCGCCGCCATCCTGGTCGCCCGCGCGTTGTCGTCGGAGGTGTACGCGAGGACCAGGTTCTTGATCGCCGGGGCGTCGCCCCAGTAGCCCTCGTTGGCCTTGAGCGTGATCTTGTCGCCCTTGGTCCAGGACACGAACGCGTAGGGTCCGGTGCCGACGGGCGTGCCGGACAGGCCGGAGCCGTCGGGGACGATGCCGAGTGTGGCCCGCTGGAGGATGGGGGCGTACGGGTGTTTGAGGTGGAAGACGACGGTGCGCGGGTCGGGCGCCGCCACCTTCTCGATGGCGGCGTAGTCGCCCCTGATGGGCGAGTTGTTGGCGGGCTTCAGCACCTGCTCGTACGTGTAGACGACGTCGGCGCTGGTCAGCGCTCTGCCGTCGTGGAACGTGACACCCTGGCGCAGCGTGAAGGTGACCTTCTCGCCGTCCACCGGAGGCAGCGACTCGGCCAGCGCGGGCTCCAGCTTCAGGCCGGGGGTACGGCGGACCAGGCCGTCGAAGACCAGCGCCCCGCCGTCCGGGGCGTAACCGAGCACCGGGTTGAGCGAGTCGGGCTCGGACCCCAGCCCCAGCACGGCCGTGCCCTGCGCGGGCGCCGCCACGGGCTGCGAGGGAGTCGAGCACGCCGTTAACGCCAGGACAATTACCCCGAACAGGGCCGATCTTCGCCTCATGCAGGCGACCTTAAGGCGAAGATATCGCTATTGCAAGAAGCTCGCAATTGCTGCACCCCCGCGAACGGGGCTTCCAGGCGGCGTCGTGGCACGCGCTGGGCTCAGGCGTAGCGTGCCGGATCGACCCCGCGCAACATCATCCCCTGCCCCCTGGAGCGGTGCACGTCGCCGGCGGGCAGGTCCCGCGGGTCGCGGTACTGGATGAGCAGGGTCGTACGGGCCTCGTCCGCCCGGTTGACGCCCGACCCGTGCACGGTGAGGTAGCTGAGGAACAGCACGTCGCCCGCCTCGGCCTCGACCGGGACGGCCGACTCCAGCGGCCATTGCGACAGCGGCAGGTGCCATCCGCCCTCCTCGATGTGCGGCAGCGGCCCGTTCCTGTGGCTCCCCGGCACCACCCGCACGCACCCCTTCTCCTCGGGCGCGTCGTCGAAGTGGAAGATGGCCGCGCCCATGGTGTGGCGCGTGTGCGGGAAATGGGCGGCGTCCTGGTGCATGGGGAACGGCGAACCCTTCTCGGCGGGCTTCACGAAGATCTTGGTGTGGTGGAGCTGGACGTTCTCCGAGCCCATCAGGGCCGCCGCCACGTCGGTGAAGCGCGGATCGACCATGAGCCGGGCGAACGCGGCCGAGTAGAACTGCGCGTCGTGGCAGTGCCGCAGCTCGGTCGCGCCCCCGCCGAGCTGCCGCGCGCTCCCCCAGGTCGGATCCGTCGGGCGCAACCGCGCGAGCACCCCGTGGCACTCCTCCCGGTACGTCCGCGCCTCACCCTTGCTGAGCAGCCCTTTGACCAGCAGGTAACCGTTGTCCCTGTAGTACCGCACCATTGCCGAATCGGTCATTCGCGTTCTCCCGCCGCGTACGTGGCCCATCTCGGTGATGCCCACCGCCGGGCGGCCCTTGACACCTTTTCCGGAAACACCAGGTGGTGTGGCCGCGAGCCGCCGGTGCGGGAAACTAGCGGGGTGACCATCGAGAACGACGATCGCCCCGGCCCGCCCGTGACCAGCACTTCCATCATCCTGCTCACGCTGGCACGCCGGATCGAGACCGAGCTGGGCGCCGCGCTGGCCCCGCTCGATCTCACGGTCAGCCGGCTGGCGCTGCTCGGTCACATCTCCGGCGTGCCCGGGGTGTCGTTCAGCGAGCTGGCGCGGATGTCGGGGACGACGGTGCAGAGCGTGCACACCGCGGTGAAGGCGCTCGCCGGCGCGGGGCTGGTGCGCGACAGCACGGCCCGCGCCGGGTCGGCCTCGACGATCGAGGTGACGCCCGAGGGCGCGCGGCTGCTCGAGGCGGCGCAACAGGCGGTGGCCGGGGTGGACGAGCTGCTGTTCGGCCCGGACGCGGACCCGATCCAGCGCCAGATCGCCGACGCGGTGCAGGCGGCCTTCCGCACACCTTGATCGTGCGCGGGGGCGCCGCCCGGCCCGCCAGGCGGCGCCGCCCCGCCGGTGCCGCGCGGGCGCCGAGCCAGGCGGCGAAGGCCGCGGCGAGCTGGTACGCGGAGGCGTTCACCGCCATGGCCAGGGTCGGCGCCGCCGAGGCGGCGGACAGGACGCGCGCCTGCATGCCGGGGATGACCGAGAATCCCACCGCACCGAGCACGAACACCATCACCGCGGTGATCACCATGCTGGCGCTGACCGCCCACATGAGGACGAGTGCCGCCGCGAGCGCACCCAGCAGCCCGAGCTGCGACCGCATCGGCGCCCGATCCGCCAGCCGGCCGCCGGCGAAATTGCCGGCGGCCGCGCCGACCCCGTACACCAGCAGCAGGACGGCCACCGCCGCGGCCGGGAAGCCCGTGACATCCGTGACCAGGGGCGCGAAGAAGGTGAACACCATCAACAGCCCCGCGTTGCCCACGGCCGTGACCGCGATGGCGAGCTGCACGTCACGGGCGCGGAACACCCGCAGCTCGGCCACGGCCGACGTCCCGGCCACCTCGTCGCGCACGTCCGGCACCACCCGCCACACCAGCAGGAACCCGGCCGCGCAGCACGCCGCGACGGCCAGGAACGTGGCCCGCCAGCCATGGTCGGCGCCGATGAACGTGCCGATGGGCGCGCCGAGGATCATCGACAGGTTCATCCCGAAGACGAGCTTGGAGACCGTGGAGGCCTGCTTGCCGGGCGGGGCGGTGGACACCGCGATGACGATCGCGTTCGCGAAGAACGTGGACGTCACCAGCGACGTGACGATCCGGGCCGCGAAGAGCACGCCGTACGCGGGCGCGAGCGCGGAGGCGAGGTTACCGGCGACGGTGATCCCGAGCATGACCAGGATGAGCGGCTTGCGCGGAAAGCGGGCGGTGAGCGCCGTCAGCACGGGCCCGCCGACGATCATCCCGATGGCGTACGCCGTCACCAGCAGCCCGGCGGCCGGGATGGAGACGGCCAGGTCGGCGGCGATGTCCGGGAGGATCCCGGCGATGACGAACTCGCCGGTCGTGATCCCGAAAACACACACCATCAGGGACGGCACAGTGGGTCTCATCAGCCTCAGCTCTCCTTCTTTACAGATCAGTACAAAATGAGGGCGTAAAAATGGCCGCGGCTCGACGGACCGCGGCCGGATCTCTACAGGGCGGCGACGGCCCCCTCGACGACGTCCAGGAGGGCGTTCCTGTCGTCGGTGACCTTGGCGAGCACGCGCAGGCCGTAGTACGCGCTCTGGAACGCGCGCGCCACCTGGAGCGGCGTGCGCTCGACTGACAGCTCGCCCGTGCTCTGCCCGATCTCCACCAGCCGGCACAGCGCCTGCTCCAGGTCGGTGAACTGGCGGCGCACCAGTCCAGCGACGGCCGTGGTGCGCCCGCTGGACTCGGTGGCGGCGTTGAGCGCCAGGCACCCGCGCCGGCCGGGGTCGGCCATGTCGGCGTCGATCACGCCGAGCATGAGATCCCTGAGCCGCTCGCGCACCGACCCGGCCTCGGCCAGCATCGCCAGCTGCGCCTCGGCCTTGGTCTCGGCGTAGCGGCGGATCGCCGCCTCGTACAGGCGGTGCTTGCTGCCGAAGGCGTTGTAGAGGCTGCCGCGCCCGAGTCCGGTGCGCTCACACAAGTCCTGGGTGCTGGTCGCTTCGTAACCCTTCTCCCAGAACACCGCCATCGCTGCGTCGACGACTGCCTCATCGCTGAACTCACGCGGCCTGCCCATGGCAGGAGGCTAGCTCATTTTGTACAGCTCAGTAAAGAACGGCTATGGCGTGGTGGCGCAGTACTCGCCGGTGCCGCCGCTGTGGCGCATGCACACCCGGTCCCCGCTGACCAGCACCACGGCGGGCCGGAAGTCCCCTTCGAGCGCCGTGCCGGCGACGGTGGTGTCCAGGGAGCCGGGGGTGGGGACGTCGTTGACGGTGAAGGAGAAGGTGGCCGTCACCGGCGCGGGCCGGATCATGAACCAGTAGCGGTAGTCGGCGGGGACTCCCCGGATCTCCTGGCAGACCGTCGCCTCGGGCGCGCAGACGAGGTCCTCCTGCGCGGAGGCGGCCGGGGACAGTCCCCCGAACGCGAGGATTCCCGAGATCACGGCCGCCACGACGGCGAGGCGGCGGGGAAGACGGGACTCTGGCTTGGGGGGCATGCTCGTCACCTTCCTGACCGGGGCATGAAAGCGTCCCGCCCCCGGGGGGCCGGGACGACAGGTCGCAACATCATCATGCGATCGATCATCCGGCCTTGCCAGCTGTCTGGAGGACGTCGATGCGCTGGCAGAGGCCGTGGACGAAGCGGGCGCGGTAACTCGCGCCGTCGTGGGTGAGATCGACCGCCCAGTGGTGCGGGGCCTGGCCTTCGAGGTGGACGGCGCCGGGGAAGCTCGCGCTGACGTCGCCGACGACGCATCCCCAGGGAGCCAGCTCGTCGAAGGAGAACGCCCTCGGGCCCGCGGGGCGGACGAACCACTGGTTCCACACCTCGCCGCCGGGGCCGGTCAGGACCTCGAACTCCAGCCCCGGCCAGGCGGGCAGGGCCCAGCGGGCCACGTCACAGGTCAGGCTGCCCATGGAGGTCGTGCCGGCGTACGACGGAGGGCCGAGCAGCCTCCGCAGCCCCTTCGGGGGCCTCGGCGAGTGGAGCATCCGCGTCCACTGGGCGTGGGCGGCACGCAGCTCGGCCCTGGACGCGCCCATGGCGTCCAGCGCCTCCTCCACCCGCTCGGGGTTGAGGTCGCGCATCCGGTGCATCAAGGACAGCTCGAACTCCCGTACGCCGAATCCCATCCACCCGTTCTACCTGCTCCCGGAGCGGGCGGGGCCTCAGCAGGCGCGACCGCTCAAAGATTCGATAGATTCGATAGAAGGGCTTCCCCCATAGCTGAAGGCAGGGGTCCGCGCCCTAGATCTCCGATCGCAGGAAGGTAATCGTTGGACTACGAACGCCAGCCGTACAGAAGGTGCGGCCGTAGCGGTCTCCTCCTCCCCGCCGTGTCGCTCGGCCTGTGGCACAACTTCGGCGGGGGCAAATCCCTCGACAGCCAGCGCGCCATCTTCAACAAGGCACTCGACCTCGGCATCACGCACTTCGACATCGCCGACCGCTACGGCCCGCCGTTCGGCGCCGCGGAGGAGACGTTCAACCGGCTGCTGCCGCGGTCGCTGCGTGACGAGGTGGTCGTCACCACCAAGGGCAGCAACCCCATGTGGGACGGCCCGTACGGCAAGGGCAACTCGCGCAAGCATCTGCTGGCCACGCTCGACCGGTCGCTGAAGCGGCTCGGCCTCGACTACGTGGACATCTTCTACCTGCACCGCGACGACGAGGACACCCCGCTCGAAGAGCAGGTGGCCACGCTCGACCACATGGTCCGCACCGGGCGCACGCTGTACGTGGGCGTGTCCAACTTCTCGCCCGAGCGCACCGCGCAGGCCGCCCGGCTGCTGCGCGAACTCGGCACCCCGCTGCTGATCCACCAGCCGTCCTACTCGCTGCTCAACCGGTGGATCGAGCAGGACCTGCTGGGCGTGCTCGAGCAGGAGGGCGTCGGCTGCGTGGTCTACTCGCCGCTGGCCCAGGGCCTGCTCACCGACCGCTACCTCGACGGCATCCCCGCCGACTCGCGGGCGGCGGAAGGGCGCTTCCTCACCCCCGACAGGGTCACGCCGCAGGTGCTGACGTTCGTGCGGACGCTCGCCGAGCTGGCCTCCTCCCGCGGGCAGACGGTGGCGCAGCTCGCCCTGGCCTGGGCGCTCAGGGACCCGCGCGTCACGTCGGTGCTGGTCGGCGCCTCCAGCCCCGAGCAGCTGGAGGCGAACGTGGCCGCCGTGGACCGGCTCGACTTCAGCGACGACGAGCTGGCCGCCATCGACCGCGCCGCCAAGGAGGCGGGCATCGAGGCATAGAGCATCTCCCCGCGGGAGCGCATAGGGGATATCCCTCGTAAGAGCTAGGACCTTCGCTCCTGGCGGGGAACCGCCGCCACCCGGGCGACCGGCACGATCGTGGCATGACCACGACCGGACGATGGACTGCCTGGGCGGCGGCCTCCTGGACCCTGCTGTACGTCGCATCCAAGATTCACTTCGCGCTCACCGACCGCCTCAGTGTGACCGGCGGCCCGCACGTGGCCCCCGAGAGCTATCTGAAGTACGGGCCCGGCGAGGTCGCGCGCGCCCAATGGGCCAACGCCGCCTCCGGCCTGTTCGTGGCCGCCCTCGTGCTGGCCTCCCTGGTGCCGATCCGGCGGCCGTTCCTCCGCCGGGCGATGGCCGCGCTGCTTTGGCTGTGCACGGCGGTGGCCGCCGCGGGCGGGATCGGCATGACCGGGGGCGCCCTGCTCACCGACCGGGGCGGCGCCCTCTTCGGCGGCTACTGCGCGGTGTGGGCCGTGCTGCTCTGCCTGGCCACCCTCTCCTTCCACCGCCGCCGCCCCGTCCCGCACGCCGCCGCCATAATGGAACATATATCCCGTTAGTGTGCTACGTTGACTCCTTAAAGGAACATTGATCCCATTAAGGAGTGATTTTTCATGGAATATCGGCAGTTGGGGGCGTCCGGGCTGAAGGTGCCGGCGTTGAGCTTCGGCGCCGGCACCTTCGCCGGGAAGGGCGAGTTGTTCGGCGCCTGGGGCAGCACCGACGTGGCGGAGGCCCGGCGGCTGGTGGACATCTCGCTGGACGCCGGGGTCACGATGTTCGACACGGCCGACGTCTACTCCGACGGCGCCTCGGAGGAGGTGCTGGGCCAGGCGCTCAAGGGGCGGCGGGACCGGGCCCTCATCTCCACCAAGGCGGGCCTGCCCACAGGCGACGGACCCGGTGACGCGGGCACCTCGCGGCCCCGGCTGGTCAAGGCGGTCGACGACGCGCTGCGCCGCCTCGGCACCGGCCACATCGACCTCTTCCAGTTGCACGCCTTCGACGCGTTCACCCCGGTGGAGGAGGTGCTGTCCACGCTCGACGACCTGGTCAGGGCGGGCAAGCTGCGGTACGTGGGCGTCTCGAACTTCTCCGGCTGGCAGCTCATGAAGTCGCTCGCCACCGCCGAGCGGTACGGCTACCCGCGTTACGTGGCGCACCAGGTCTACTACTCGCTGGTCGGGCGGGACTACGAGTGGGAGCTGATGCCGCTCGGCCTCGACCAGGGCGTCGGCGCGGTGGTGTGGAGCCCGCTCGGCTGGGGCCGCCTCACCGGCCGGATCCGCCGCGGCCACCCCCTCCCCGCGGGCAGCCGCCTGCACAAGACGGCCGCCTTCGGGCCGCCGGTGGCGGACGAGCACCTGTACACGGTGGTGGACGCCCTCGACGAGATCGCCGCGGAGACCGGCAGGTCCATCCCGCAGGTCGCACTGAACTGGCTGCTCCAGCGCCCGACCGTCTCCTCGGTCATCGTCGGCGCCCGCGACGAGTCGCAGCTCCGGGAGAACCTGGGGGCGATCGGCTGGAACCTGACGCCCGACCAGGTGGCGCGGCTGGACGCGGCCGGCACGGTGACGGCGCCGTACCCGTACTTCCCGTACCGGCGCCAGGAGGGCTTCGCCCGGCTCAATCCGCCGGCCGTGTAAGTGAGCTATGCCGTGCGCAGGCGGACGGGGCCGAACAGGCCGGTGCTGCGCTGGCCGGGGAAAACGAAGTGCGTGGGGCTGATCTCGTCCAGGTACGGGGCGAGGGTGCCGAGGACGAGGACCTCCACGGTGTTCTCGCCTTCGTCCAGCCGCACGTCGAAGGTGTAGGGCGAGCACACCCTGATCCCGCAGGACCGCCCGTTCACCGTCACCTCGGCCGTGCCCCGGACCCTGCCGAGATCGACCACGCCCGGCCCGGCGGCGGCGCTGATCGTGGTGCGGTAGCGGACGCCGCCGCTGTAGCCGGACAGCCCGCGCTCCTCCCAGTCGCCGAGCCGCATCCGGCCGGGGCCACAGGTGAAGCGGACGGGGCCGGTCAGGGCCCCCGTCACCGCCAGCTCGGTTCCGTGGATCCGCACGGGACCCGCCGCGTCCACCTCGACCCCGGTCATGCCGGGCGGCGGATCGAGCAGGAAGCGCTCGGTGCGCGGACGGCTGCCTGGCATGGCGAACGTGGCGGGCAACGCGGTCACGCGGCCATCGAGCCAGCCCGCCTCGGGCAGCGGATGCGGCCGGGGACGCAGATGGAGCGCGGCCGGGTCGCCGTGCTGGCGCCGCCGCACCCGCGGACTCGACCGCCAGCCGGGGCCGGAGACCACGAGGCCGTCGACCAGGACCCAGCCGCCGGACTCCACCGTGATCGTGTTGTCACCGGGCCGGAGCAGGTGGGACACGTCGTAGCGGCGCACGCGCGGGATGTCCGCCTCCGCGTACGGGTCGAAGCCGCCCTGTCTGCCCGCCTCCTGCCCGTTCACCAGCACCCGGCAGTACGCGGTCGAGGCCACCTGCAGCACCTCGTACGGCGGCTCGCCGGCGCGCACGGTGGTCTCCATCGGCCCGCCGATCCATTCGGGCCGCGCCGCGTCGGACGGGTCGGCGACCACGCAGGCGTAGGCACGCAGGTCGAGCTCCTCGTCCGGGACGAGCCGCAGCTCCAGCAGGTGCTCGCCGGGCGCGAGCGGCGAGCGCGAGACCGCGGCGTACCCGGTGTCGACCAGCGGCAGCTCCTCGCCGTCCAGCCACACGGTCTTCGCCGCCCCGGCCCCGACCGCCAGCCAGCCGGTGCGCGGGACGGTGAGCACGCTGCGGAAGCGCGCCTCCTCCCCCGCGCGCACCTGCCCGCAGGCCAGGAACACGCCCGGGACG
>NZ_JBEFAK010000067.1:0-40012 GCF_040137845.1 Nonomuraea sp. B19D2
AGAAGGCCAACAACACCCCGTACGGGTTGTCGGCCGGGATCTGGACGGAGAAGGGTTCGCGCATCCTGTGGATGGCCGACAAGCTGCGCGCGGGGGTGGTGTGGGCCAACACGTTCAACAAGTTCGATCCGGCCTCGCCCTTCGGGGGTTACAAGGAATCCGGGTACGGCCGCGAAGGCGGGTTGCACGGGCTGGAGGCGTACCTCGATGTGTGATCATCGCCGTCCCCGTCGCGCCAAGCGGCGGGCGCAGGCCACCAGGGGGCACGCCTTCGCCAGGGCCGGGCGGCCCGTCCGCACCGGCTGGTACGCCCACCGCTGCGGCGTGAGCCGGTGCGGCCAGGTCTTCGTGCCGGTCCAGATGTCGCAGGAGTCCACGTGGAGAGGGCGGGGCGATGAGTAGGTTGTCCGTCAGAAAGACCTACAAGCTGTTCATCGGAGGGGCGTTCCCGCGCTCGGAGAGTGGGAGGTCCTACCCGGTGACCTCGGCCAAGGGCGAGTTCCTCGCCAACGCGTCCCGCGCTTCGCGCAAGGACGCCCGTGACGCCGTGGTGGCCGCGCGCAAGGCGTTCCCCGGCTGGTCGGGCGCCACGCCGTACAACCGGGGGCAGATCCTCTACCGGGTCGCCGAGATGTTGGAGGGGCGGCGCGCGCAGTTCGCCGAGGAGCTGGCCCCGCTCAAACAGGGCGGCAAGAAGGCGGCGCTCGAGCAGGTGGACGCCGCGGTGGACCGGCTCGTCTGGTACGCGGGCTGGGCCGACAAGATCGCCGCGGTGCGTGGCTCGGCCAACCCGGTGGCGGGGCCGTACTTCAACCTGTCCTCGCCCGAGCCGACCGGCGTGGTGGCCGTGATCGCGCCCGCCGATCCGCTGCTCGGGCTGGTGTCGGTGGTGGCGCCCGTGATCGTGACGGGCAACACGTGCGTCGTCGTGGCGTCCGAGCGCTCGCCGCTCGCGTCGATCACGCTGGCGGAGGTCCTGGCCACGTCCGACCTGCCGGGCGGCGTGGTGAACATCCTCACCGGGCACCAGGCCGAGCTGGCGCCCTGGCTGGCGGCGCACATGGACGTCAACGCGCTGGACCTGACCGGGGTCGAGGACGCCGAGCTGGCGGTGAGCTGCGAGCAGGCGGCGGCCGAGAACCTCAAGCGCGTCCTGCGCCCGTCCCGCGAGGACTGGGCGGCCGATCCCGGGACCGGCAGGATGACGCGGTTCCTGGAGACCAAGACCGTCTGGCATCCGGTCGGGATCTGAGCCGCAGGTCGCCGCCTCAGAAGGCGAATCCCGGCGGTCTCAGCGGTGGATGGGCCGACTGGAGTTGGGCGGCCAGGCCGAGGAGGTGGGGTTCGCCGCCGGGCGGGGCAGCGATCTGGACGCCGATGGGCAGCCCGCTGGAGTGCGTGGCCAGGGGGACGGTGATGGCGGGCCAGCCGCACATGTTCCAGGGGCCGGCGGCGGGGGCGTACCTGACGTTGGCCAGCGCGTTGCGGACGAACCCGCGCTCGCCCCAGCGCTCGGCCTTCGGCGGGACGGCGGCCAGAGCGGGCATGATCAGCACGTCCGCGTCGCCGAACCACTGGTCCGCCCCATAGCCGCTCCAGCGTTCGCGGCCGCGTACACCGTCCAGCCTGAGCGCGCCGAGCACCTGCCCGGCGCGGGCGAGCGCGAGGGTGCGGCGTTCGAGCCGGTGCCGGTCGAGGTCACCCAGCGAGGCCGCGGCCCTGGTGAGCCAGGTGGCGATCGTGGCCGGGCCGAGCCAGGCAGGCAGCCGGTGGCCGTGCTCGACCACCGTGTGCCCGGCCACGCGCAGCGTCTCCGCCGCCCCGCGCACCGCGGCCTGGAACTCCCTGTCCATGGGCAGGCCCGCGGGCAGGGGCTGGGGCGCGTACGCCACCCGTAGGTCGAACGGCTCCTGGCTGTCCTGCGGCGGCTGCGGCTCCCAGATCTCGTCGTCGTCCGCCCAGACCGAGCGGAGCATGGGCGGCCGGGGCTCGACGCGACTGCCGCCGCGCCACGCCTCGGCCAGCGCCGGGTCGGCGGCCAGCACGGACAGCGCCAGCGCCAGGTCGGACGCGGTCGTCGCGAGGGGGCCGTTCTCCGACAGCCGGTCCCAGCCGTCGCCCGGCGGCGGCACCAGCCCCGTGCCGGGCTTGATGGCCAGCACGCCGCAGCAGGCCGCCGGGATGCGGAGCGAGCCCATGCCGTCGTTGCCGAGCGCGATCGGCACCATGCCCGCCGCCACGGCCGCGGCGCTGCCCGACGACGACCCGCCTGCCGTGCGCGACGGGTTCCAGGGGTTGCGTACGATGCCGTACGCGCTGTCGCCGAACGCCGTCAGGCCCAGCTCCGGCATGTTCGTCAGGCCCACGACCACCGCGCCGGCCGCACGCAGGCGCGCCACCGTCACGTGGTCGTCCGGCGCGGGCACGTCCGCCGTGGCCGCGGACCCGACGCGGGTGGCCTCGCCTGCGACCTCCAGGTTGTCCTTCACCGCGACCGGCACGCCGGCGAGCGGCAGCTCCGCCAGTTCGCGCCGCTTCCGCAGGGCCTTCGCCTCCTCCACGGCCTGCTCTCTGACCAGCCGGAACGCCCCTACCTTGGAATCCCGCTCCGAGATGGCGTGAAGGTGCTCCTCGACGACGGTCGTGGCCGTGACATCCCCACGCCGGACGGCCGTCGCGATCTCGATAGCGGACCTGCCTGCCCACAACATGACTAGAGTCTGCATCCTGCTCGCCCGCCCCGATAGGGTCGGTACGCGTGAACGGACCGTCTCTTGCCCTTCGCCAGCGCTCGCTGGGCGACCCGGCGACCGAGTTCCCGCTCTTCCCGCCGCTGACGCGTGGTTGCCCGAAGACCAGCACCGACGAGATCGCCTATCCGCTCGAGGTCACCTACGACTACGCGCGGGTGGACCGCCGCCTGTTCGAGCAGGAGCCGGGCACCGACATCGGGCGGTGGTCGCCGCTGCTGCCGCCGCTGGAGGCGCCCACGCTGGGAGAGGGCGGGACGCCGCTGGTGGAGTTCGACGGGATCTTCGTCAAGGACGAGTCCCGCAACCCGACCTGGTCACACAAGGACCGCCTGAACCGGGTCGCGGTCAGCGCCGCCGTCGCCTCCGGCGCGCCCGGCGTGGTCGTGGCCTCGTCCGGCAACCACGGCGCCTCGGCCGCCGCCTACGCCGCCCGTGCGGGGCTGCCCGCGATCGTGCTGACCTCGGCGGACTCGCCGCCCGCCGTGCAGGCCTTCGTGCGCGCGTACGGCGCCCGGGTCGTCTCCGTGCCCGTCGAGGCGCGCTGGCCGCTGCTCCGGGAGGTCGTGGACCGGCTCGGTTACCACGCGGTCAGCAACCAGACCGTGACGCACACCGGGCATCCGTTCGGGCCCGAGGGCTACAAGACGATCGCCTACGAGCTGTTCCTGCAGCTCGGGCGCGTTCCCGCGGCCGTCTTCACACCCACCGGGTACGCCGAGCTGCTCTACGGCGTGTGGAAGGGTTTCGTGGAGCTGCGGCAGCTGGGGCTGGCCGACACCGCGCCGCGGATGTTCTCGTGCGAGACGGCCGCCGGCGGGCCGCACGCGTGGGCACTGGCCACCGGTGCCCCGGCGGCGATCGTCGAGCTGGGGGCCAGCGACGCGTACGGCATCGCCGGGCCGGTCGGCGGGCACCGCGGGGTGGTGGCCGTGCGGGACAGCGGTGGTGCGGCCCTGCTGGTGACCGACGAGGAGCTGCGGGTGGCGCAGCGGGACCTCGCCCGGCAGGGGTTGTGGCAGGAACTGTCGGGGACGGCCGGGCTGGCCGGGTATCGGCAGCTGCGGGAGGACTTCGACGGGCCTGTCGTGTGCATCGCCACGTCGAGCGGGTTCAAGGACGTGGGGGTGGGGGCCGAGCGGTTTCCCGCGCTGGAGAACCCGACCCTAGAGGATCTTGCTCCAGACGCGTAGGGGGCCGATCGTGGTGAAGCCGTGCCGGACGGCGTCCTCCGGGTCGACCTCCCAGCCGACCAGCGGGCGGCCGGGGAAGAGGCCGGCGGCCATGGCCAGGGTGCCCTCCCACGAGGCGGCGCCGAACACGTTGGAGACGCCCACGACCTGCTCGCGCGGGGTGAGCACGGAGCCGCAGACGATGGCGCCCCCTCTCCTGCCGCACAGGATCGTGACCTCGTCGAGGAGCGCGGGCAGGAAGAGGCCGCTGATCTCGCCGTCGAAGCACGCCTGCTCCCAGCCGGTCAGCGTGGCCGCGTCGGCCACCACCTCCCAGGCGATCGCGGGCTCGCGCCGCTCCGGGGGCTCGCGACGGATCCATTGACCCTCGAACAGCACCTCGAAGCCCGGCAGGTCGAGCGTGGCGAAGCTGTCCTTGACCGACGCGCCCGGGCCGGCGTCGATGTGGCCGAGCACGTCGGCCGCCGTCGCGTCGGGGGAGAGGGTGACGGCGTCCGGGTAGAGTCGCGGGGTCCTGGCGGGGTTGGTCCAGGCCAGGGCGGTGAACGTGCCGGGCGAGCCGTGCGCGCGGCACATCGCGTCGCACCACTCGGCGTTGTCGCGGGCGGCGGCCACCACGTCCGTCATGATCGTCTCTCTTTGGTCCGGCGAGTGGGTGGCGCGGTGAGCGGGTCCTCCGGCCAAGGGTGCTTAGGGTAGCGGCCACGGAGCTCCGCGCGCACGGAACGGTAGCCGTCGCGCCAGAACGACGCCAGGTCCGCGGTGACCGCCACCGGGCGGCCCGCAGGGGAGAGCAGGTGCACCAGGACGGGCACTCCGGAGATCTCGGGCGTCTCCAGCCAGCCGAACAGCTCCTGCAGCTTCACCGCCAGCACCGGCTGGTCGCCCGAGTAGTCCACGCGGATGTGGGAGCCGCTCGGCACCTCGATGCGTTCTGGGGCGGCCTTCTCCAGGCGTTCGCTCCAGGGGATCAGGCGTTTCAGCGCCGCGGCCACGTCGATGCGTTCCAGGTCGGCTCGGCGGCGGCACCTGGACAGCTCCGGCTCCAGCCACTGGTCGGCCAGGTCGATGAGCGCGTCCATCGAGGGCCAGGGGGCGCCGAGGGCGCGGTGGCAGAACGCGAGGCGGTCCCTCAGGTCTTTGGCCTGTCTCGTCCAGGTGAGGACGTCGGGCTCCGTGCGGAGCCCGTGCAGGATGGCCTCGCGGACGTCGGCGTCCTTGAGCGGGGTGGCGGACAGCTCGATCGCGCCCAGGCGCTCGACGGTCCGGGCGAGCACGTCGCCGTGGCGCTCGCCTGGGGGCACGTGCCAGGTGATCTCGTCCTCGGTGGTGGTGGGATGGGCCAGCCTGGCGGTCTCCTCGTCGATCTCCACGGCCTGCCTGATGCGGGCCGACGCGGATCCCGTCGGTCTGTCGGCGATCGCGATGGCCAGCCATGGGGCGGTGTGCAGCTTGCCGCCCTCAGGGAGCTGGGCCTGGGTGCCGGAGGCCATGAGATAGCCGCCGCCCCGCCTGCGCGCCACCCGTTCGGGAAAAGCCAGCGCCACCGCCATCCCGGCCAGCGCCTCATCGGGCACGTCCCGGCCGCTCGCGGAGCTTGCCCGCTGGAGGCGTCTGGTCTCCTGGCGCCAGCGGGCGGCGAAGCCGGTGCCGCCCCGGCGGGCCGTGCGCCAGACCTCCACCAGGTCGTCGCCGGCGTCGCGGGGGAGTTGCTCCGACAGGAGGGCCACCACCTCGGCGGCGCGCGGGCCGAGATCGAGCAGGGCTCTGGCCAGGCGGGGGTGCACGCCCGCGAGCGCCATCCGGCGGCCCCGGTCCGTCACCCGCGAGCCGCCGCCGAGGGCGCCGAGCGCCTCCAGGGTGCGGGTGGCGGCGGACATCGCGGCGGGCGGCGGCGGGTCCAGGAGGGCCAGGCCCGAGGCGTCGGGTGCGCCCCAGCAGGCCGCCTGCAACGCGAACCCCGTCAGGTCGGCGAGCGCGATCTCCGGGCGCGCGTGATCGGCGAGGCGCTCGTGGTCGGCCGCCGACCAGCAGCGATACACCGTGCCCGCCGCCTCGCGGCCGGCCCGGCCCGCGCGCTGGCCGGCCGAGGCCTTCGAGACCCTGACCGTGGTGAGGGAGCCCAGTCCGCGGGCGTGGTCGGTACGCGGCTCGCGGGCCAGGCCGGAGTCGACCACCACCCGTACGCCCGGCACGGTCAGGCTCGACTCGGCGACCGACGTGGCCAGCACCACCCTCCGGGCTGTGCCCGGCGCGAGCACGGCGTCCTGAACGTGGGCCGGGGCCTGGCCGTGCACTTGGAGGACCTCGACGCCGTCCAGCATCCCCGCGACCTTGGCGATCTCGCCCACGCCCGGGAGGAAGCACAGCACGTCGCCGTCCCGCTCGGCCAGCGCCCTGCGTACCACCGAGGCGACGTGGGACAGCAGGGCGGGATCGACGCGGAGGCCGTGCGGCGGGGCGACCGGGCGCGCGGGCGGGGCCCACACCGTCTCGACGGGGTACGTGGCGCCGGTGGCCGCGACAATGGGGCCGCCGATCAGCCGGGACCACGGCTCGGCGTCGGCGGTGGCGGATGTGGCCAGCAGGCGCAGGTCGGGGCGGAGCGTGTCGCGGACGTCCAGGAGGAACGCCAGCGCCGTGTCCGCATCCAGGTGGCGCTCGTGGCACTCGTCGAGCATGACCGCGTCCACGCCGGTCAGCTCCTGGTCGCGCTGGAGGCGCTGGAGGAGGACTCCTGTCGTGACGACCTCGACCATGGGGTTCGCGCCCGCGTGCCGCTCGCCCCTGATGGTGTAGCTCACGCCCATCCGCCGGGCCGCCGCGCGTACGGCCAGCCGCCGCGGCTCGGCCACCAGCACCCGCATGCCCGCCTCGGCCAGGGCCAGCGGCACGACCGTCGTCTTGCCCGTGCCGGGCGGGGCCGTGAGCACCGCGCTGCCGTGCCGGTCGAGTACGGCGAGCAGTTCGGGCAGGACGTGCCGGATGGGCAGCGAGTCGCGCCGCATCAACGCCGGGCGGGGACGTCGGCGCTCGGGATCGCGGCGGCGCTCGGGCTTTGGAGGTCGGCGCTCCGGATCGCGGCGGCGCTCGGGATCCCGGCGGCGGAGAGGACCGAGTCGAGCAGGCCGGGGAAGCAGGACTCGAGGTCGTCGCGGCGCAGGCTCATGTACTTCAGCCGCCCCTCCTGCTTGGTGAGGACCACACCGGCCTCGCGCAGGGCGCGGTAGTGGTGCGAGGCGGTCGACTTGTGCACGCCGAGGTCGTCGCCCGCGACGCCGCAGGTCATCTCGCCCCCCAGAGCGAGACGTACGACGATCTCCAGGCGCACGGGATCGGACAGCGCCCGCAGGACCTCCGTGAGCTGGATGTCCTCCGTTGCGGGGTGCGGGAGCAGGCGCATGCTGAAACACTACCTTCGCCTAATTGTTTGACAACAGTCCAACTATACGACAGTTTGATGGCTGTCCAACTTTTATGGTGCTGGAGGATGCATGAGCTCCCGGCTCTACCCGCTTGCTGTCGGAAATTTCGCGATCGGTACGGGCATGTTCGTGACTGCCGGGCTGTTGCCGCCCATTTCGAAGGATCTCGGGATCTCGTCTTCGGCGGCCGGGCAGCTCATGACCGTGTTCGCGCTCGCGTACGCGGTGCTCTCGCCCGTGCTCGCCGCCCTGACCGCCCGGCTGTCACGCAAGACCCTGCTGCTGGTGGCCATGGGGGTGTTCGTGTTCGGCAACGTGTTGACCGCGCTGGCTCCGACGTACCCGCTGGTGATGGCCACCCGGGTGGTCGCGGCGGCGGGTGCGGCGATGTTCACGCCGACCGCCTCGGGCGTGGCGACCACGCTGACCGAGCCCGAGCGCCGCGGGCGTGCGCTCGCGCTGGTGATGGGCGGGCTTTCCGTGTCATCCGCGATCGGCGTGCCGCTGGGCACCTGGCTGGGCACGGCCTCCGGCTGGCGGGCCACGCTCTGGCTGGTGTCGGGGCTGGGCGTGATCGGGCTCATCGGCGTCGCGGCCGTGGTGCCCGCGGTGCGGATCCCGACGTCGGGGCGGCTGCGGGAGCGGTTCGCGCCGCTGGGCGACCGGCAGGTCCTGGTGGTGCTGACGACGCAGCTGCTGATGTTCGCGGCCGGGTTCACCGCCTACACCTACATCGGGTCGCTGTTCGACCTGCCGCTGCCGGCGGTGCTGTGGGCGTGGGGGCTCGGCGGCATCGTGGGCAACCAGCTCGGCGGGCGATTCACCGACCTGTACGGGCCGCGCAGGATGGTGCTGCTCGGCCTGGCCGCGAGCACCGTGTTCCTGGCTCTCATCCCCGTCGCGAACCTCGCCCTGCCCGTCGCGCTGGGGTGGGCGTTCCTGTGGGGCGCGCTCGGCTGGCTGGTGGCCCCGGCCCAGCAGTTCAGGATGGTGGGCGCCGTGCCCGGCAACGTGCCGATCGGCCTGGGTCTGCTGTCGTCCGCGCAGTACATCGGGCTCTTCGTGGCCGGCCTGGCCGGCGGCGCCGCGCTCGACTGGTACGGCCGCGCAGGTGTGATCGTGCTCGCCACCCTGCTCGCGCTGGTGGGGCTGCTGTTCACGCTGGCGACCTACCGTCCGGCGGCGATCTCCCCGAAGGAGAGCGTGTCCGTCGGGTAGCGGGTCATCGTCATAATGTTGATCGTGAGTGATCTCCGGAACGAGGACGGCGACGGCGAGCCGCCCACGCGCCCCGAGGAGGACCCGAGGAACGAGCCCGCCCCCTTCGGGGCGGTGGTGCTCCTGACGGCCGCCTCGGCGGTGGCGGTCATGGGTCTCGCCGCGTTCCTGTCCCACCCGCCCGGGCTGAAGTTCCTCCTCCTGGGGCCGATCGCCCTGGTGGTGTTCGAGGTGGCCGTTCACGAGGTGTGGTGGAAGCGCTGGTGGGGCGCGATCCCGGGCGCGGTGGCGGGCCTGGCGCTCTACTTCGAGGGCCGGACCACGCTGGCCGACCTCGTCGGCGACACGTGGGCACACCCCGTGGCGTACGTCGCCGCCTGGACCCTCTTCGCCGTCGTCTTCGCCCTCTGCAGCCGCTATCCCCGCACCGTCTGAGCCTCCGGCGGTGTGATCTTCTCCGCCGCGCAGGTGACACCCGGTCGGTCCGCAGGCGGACGACGGCCGGCGGTCCCGGCTCCTACCGTCACTTTCATGTTGAACAACCAGGTGACATTCCGGCGCGTCGCGGCACGATCCTCGGCCTGCCGTTGCTGACCGTGGCCGTGTGGCGGGCGGGCTTCGTCTGGTGGGTGCCGCTGCTCGTCTTCGTCGGCTACGTCGCCTCGTTCCCCGTCCCGTACGGGCCGGTGACCGTGCTGTTCTGGATCCTGCCCGTCATCGGGCTGTGCTGGACCGGGCTCAAGGTCCTGCGCATGGGCGACGAGGCGTGGGCGGCCTACTACCCCGCCCGCGAGCGGGCCGCCGTCAGCCCAGTGCCGGAATCCAGCCCGCGGTGACCGCGAGGATCACGAAGAAGCCGAGGGCGATCCGGTAGATCACGAAGCCGGTGAAGCGGTGGGTGCTGATGTAACGGAGGAACCAGGCCACGGCCAGGTATCCGACGACGAATGAGATGATCGTGGCCAGGATCGTGGGCCCCCACTCGGGCGCCGGGCCCTCGCCGATCTCGCGCAGCTCGTAAACGCCCGAGCCCAGCACGGCAGGGATGGCGAGCAGGAACGAGTATTTGGCGGCGTCCTCGCGCCGGTAGTCGAGCAGCAGGCCCGCGGTGGTGGTGCCGCCCGAGCGGGACACGCCCGGGATGAGGGCGAGCGCCTGGGCGAAGCCGTACACGATGGCGTGGGTGAAGCTGAGGTGCTTCTCCAGCGAGAGCTTGTTGCGCGCAGTGCGGTCGGCGAACCAGAGGATGACGGCGAAGACGATCAGCGTGGTGCCCACCAGGCGCAGATCGCGGAAGACGGTCTCGATCTGGTCCTTCAACGCCACACCGAGCACCACGATGGGGAGTGAGCCGACGATGATGTACCACCCCATGCGGGCGGCCCAGTGGCCACGCAGGTCCTTGTTGAACAGGGACCTGGTCCACGTGGAGATGATCTCCCAGATCTCCTTGCGAAAATAGATCAGCACGGCCAGCTCCGTGCCGATCTGGATGACGGCGGTGAACGCCGCCCCCGGATCCTGCCAGCCGGCGAAAGCGGAGACCACCCGGATGTGGGCGCTGGAGGAGATCGGCAGGAACTCCGTGAGTCCCTGGACCAACCCCAGTACCACCGCTTCGAACCAGCCGATCACGACGACAACCTTCCGAGAACGCGGGAGTGACGAGGGTGAGGCTAGCGGATCCGAGGGACGAAGGAGTCCGCTAGGCCTGCCACGCCGCGGCGTTGGCGGCGGCGTACTCGGCGAAGTCGCGGGCCGGGCGGCCGAGGGCTTGTCGCACGCCGTCCGCCACGTGGGCGTTGCGGCCGTCCAGGATGCCGGTGAACATCGCGGCCAGGGCCTCGGCCTCCTCCCGCGGCACCCCCTGCGCGGTGGCTGCGGCCACGTACTCCTCCGGCGTCACCCGCATGAACGAGATCGGCCTGCCGATGACCTCGGACAGCTCGCTCGCCACCTGGCGGAAAGTCAGCAGCCGTGGCCCGGTCAGCTCGTACAGCTTGCCCGTGTGGCCCTCTTGGCTGAGTGCGGCGGCGGCCACGTCCGCGATGTCCTCCACGTCCACGAACGGCTCAGGCACGTCGTCGGCCGGAAGCGCGATGACGCCCTGGAGGACCGGCCCGAGGAGGAAGCTCTCGCTGAAGTTCTGCATGAACCAGCTGCAGCGGACCACCGTCCACTCCGCGCCGGACTCCTGGACGGTGCGCTCGCTGGCCTGCGCCTCCGGCTCGCCCCGCCCGGACAGCAGGACCAGCCGCCGCACGCCGCCGCTCACGGCCAGCTCCGTGAACGCCTTGACGTCGTCGTACGCGCCGGGGAAGGCGAGGTCGGGGTAGTAGGAGAGGTAGACGGCCGTCACGCCGTCGAGGGCCTTCGGCCACGTGGCCCGGTCCTGCCAGTCGAAGAGCGGTCGCGACCCGATCCGCACGGGCAGGTCGAGAGCGGTGAGTCGGTCAGCAACACGGCGGCCGGTCTTGCCCGTGCCGCCCAGCACCAGAATCGTCATATGCCTAGTAAGCCGCCATACCCATAAGACTCTCCATGGTTGAGAAGCGCATTCGCATATGCGATCGTCTAGCCCATGGATCACCTCGCGGCGCTACTCGACGGCCCGCGAGCTCGTGGCGCCTTCCTGCTCCGGTCGATCCTCCGCCCGCCCTGGTCGCTCCGGATCCAGGACGAGGCCCCGCTGTCAGTGATCGCGCAAGTGCGCGGGGAGTCGTGGATCGTGCCCGACGACGCCGGCCCCGTACGGCTTTCGCCGGGGGAGGTCGCGATCAGCCGGGGGCCGGAGCCGTACACGGTGGCCTCGGATCCGGGCATCGCGCCGCAGATCGTCATCCACCCCGGCCAGCACTGCTCGACGCCCGACGGCCGGTCGCTCCACCAGGAGATGGACCTGGGCGTGCGTACGTGGGGCAACGACCCCGACGGGAGCACGGTGCTGCTGACCGGCACGTACAACCTGGAGGGGGAGGTCAGTAGGCGGCTGCTCGAGGCGCTGCCGACGCTGCTCACCCAGCCGGGCGACCCGATCATCTCGCTGCTCGGCGCCGAGATCGTCAGGGACGAGCCCGGGCAGGAGGCGGTCCTCGACCGGCTGCTCGACCTGCTGCTCATCGCGGTGCTGCGCTCGTGGTTCGCCACGCACTCGAGCGAGGCGCCGGGCTGGTACCGCGCGATGGGCGATCCGGTGGTGGGCAGGGCCATGCGTCTGATGCAGCACAATCCGGCCCACCCGTGGACGGTCGCCGCCCTGGCTTCCGAGGTGGGCGTCTCCAGGGCGTCGCTGGCCAGGCGCTTCACCGACCTGGTGGGCGAACCGCCGATGGCCTTCCTGACGGACTGGCGCCTGGCGCTCGCCGCCGACCTGCTGCGCGAGCCGGACGCGACGATCGGGTCGGTGGCCAGGAAGGTGGGGTACGGGAGCCCGTTCGCGCTCAGCGCGGCCTTCAAGCGCGTACGGGGGATCAGCCCGCAGGAGTACCGAGCCGGATGAAACCTCTTCTGCTGCTGGACGTGGACGGCGTGCTGAACCCGATGGGACGGCCCACCCCCGACTTCAGGCGCTACCGGTGCACGATCGGCAGCGACGTCTACATCGTGAACCTCAACCCCCGGCACGGCCGCCGGCTTCTCGACCTGGCCCTGACGACCGGCTCCGAGCTGGTCTGGGCGACGACGTGGGAGCAGCACGCCAACGAATGGATCGCTCCCAGGATCGGCCTGCCCTCGCTCCCCGTCATTCCCATGAACCCGGACGTGCCTTCCGAGTACGGGGAGATGTTCAAGACGCCGCACGTGGCCGCGTACGCGGGGCGGCGGCCGTTCGTCTGGTTCGACGACCAGGTGTGGGCGGAGGACGAGGAGTACCTCAGGGTGCATCAGGGTCTGAATGATTTCCTCCTCATCCACGTGGACCCCACAACGGGTCTGACCAGCAGACATCTGGGCATGGCGCATGAATGGCTGACCCTTACAGGGTTTTCTCAGGGTTCCTGACGGGAGTCCGTCGGCCTGGCCGTCCGTTTCACGGGTAGGTCGTCACACACGGAGGAAACATCATGTACCGCTCACGAGAACACAGGATTCTGGCCGGGGTCTGCGGTGGTCTCGCCGACAAGATGGGCCTGCCGCCCACCCTCGTCCGGATCCTCTGGCTGCTGCTGTCGCTCATTCCCGGACCGCTCTGGGTCGTCTACGTCGCCATGTGGATCCTCGTCCCGGAGGAGCCGCGGAGCTACCGTACGGCGGCGTAGCGTGCTGGGCGGGCCGCCCACCGCGGATCGGCGGACGGCCTGCTGCGGCTGAGCGCTAGTCGCCAGCGGGTGGCTGCCTCGGTGCGCCGCCCGCATCGTCCTTCCAGTTCGGGGTCGGTTCACGCCCCTGCTTGTTGACCTGCACCCCGCCGTGAACGGCGAGGATTCCCGTCCCGCCTTCGGCGGGAACCCGCGGCGCAGACGCCGCGAGTTGTGGAACGGGGTGCTTGGCGTTTCACAGACCCGACCACCGTCTGGAGGTCTCCACGCCCTGAGGCGACTGGCCCGGCCGCCTTGTGATTTCGTTCCGTACAGGCTTGGTTATCGTCCGTGTTCAAGATAGCAAAGGCTTCGGGCCCGCGCTATGCGATCCGGCCTGTCCCGCCTTCGGCGGTCCATCCCCTGGCGGGGACCGCATTCATCCCTGGCCCGAAGGCCACGGCTTTCTGCGGATCTTCGGTAAGAAGTGGAAAAATGGTTACACGGGTGGCGATCCCTCCCTGCGGGATCCCGAGTCCGGGCTGCTCGGAACGCGGTTTATCCTCGAAGGATGAGGGCAAGGCCGCTGACACTCATTCAGGACGATCTCGTCGATTACGACACGGCGATGGAGCGCATGACCGACATGGTCGGCCAGCGCCAGCAGGACGCGCGGCCGGACACGTTGTGGTTGCTCAGCCACCCGTCCGTCTACACGATCGGGCGCCGCACGCCGATGTCCCACCTGCCGGACCCAGCCCGGGGCATCCCCGTCATGGAGACCGGGCGCGGCGGCCAGCTCACCTACCACGGGCCCGGGCAGCTCGTCGGCTACCTCGTCGTCAAGCTCGACGAGGACCAGGGGATCGTCGACTACGTGCGCGAGGTGGAGCTGCGGCTGGTGGAGGCGCTGGGCAAGCTGGGGCTGCCCGCCGAGCGCCGCGACACGCCGCCGGGCTCGGAGCTGCTCACCGGCGTCTGGACGACCGAGACCAACCGCAAGATCATCTCGATCGGCATGCGGCAGAGCAGGGGCGTCACGAGCCACGGGTTCGCGCTCAACGTGGACGGTGACCTGACGCCCTGGGACTGGGCGGTCGCCTGCGGGATGCCCGACGTGGACATGACCTCGCTCAAGCGCGAGCTGGGCGCGGCCTCGATGGACGAGGTCCGCACGGCCGTGGCCGCCGCCTTCGAGGCGTCCTGACGGACACGTGGGTACGGCGCGTCAGCCGTACCCACGCGAGCGTCAGGAGGCCGGGACCTCGTCGACGGTGCGGCGGGGCCCAGTGAACCAGTGCTTGGCCGACAGCCTCCACCACAGGGCGATGCCGATCAGCACGACCCCGACCGCGATCGGCGCGTAGTTGACCGAGGTCCAGGTGAAGTCCTTGTTGCCGGGGGTCCCGGCCGGCGAGAACGGCATGATGAAGTAGATCGAGACGACGACGATCTCGATGCAGGCGATCCAGCAGAGTGCCTTGTACTTCCTGCCGAGCGTCCACGGGCCCGGCTTGAAGGCGTCGCCCATGCGCAGCCGGAGCCAGATCGGGATGAGGAAGGCCAGGTAGAGGCCGACGACCGCGATCGACACGACGGCGTAGAACGCGACCGGCGTGGTCAGGCCGGGGGGCGCGTAGAGTGCGGGCACGGTGATCAGGGCGGCCGCGACGCAGCCGGCGATGATCGCGTTGACCGGGGTGCGGTTGCGGTCCACCTTCGACCACAGCCGCCAGCCGGGCACGCCGCCGTCGCGGGAGAACGCGTACGTCATGCGCGACATCGACGTCACGCAGCTCATCCCGCAGAAGAACTGGCCGATCGTGGAGATCGCGAAGACCGCCGTGGCCAGCGGGGCCGAGAGCGCGGTCTCGAAGATGGCCCCGACGAACCCGCCTTGTTTGTTGATCTCGTCCACGTTCGTCGCCGCGAACAGGAACGACAGCAGCAGGATCCAGCCGCCGATCGCCGAGTAGAAGATCGACTGCCACAGCCCGCGGGCGGCGGTCTTGGCCGCGCCCTGGGTCTCCTCCGACACGTGCGCGCAGGCGTCGAAGCCGGTGATCGTGTACTGGGTGAGCAGGAAGCCGAGCGGCAGCACGTAGAACCAGAACGACAGCCCGTCGGAGCCGGAGCCGAAGCCGGAGTTGTTGTTCGTGCCGCCGAAGACGAAGCCGAGCGACTGGTGGTGGTCAGGCGCGAAGATCAGGATCGCGACCACGATCGCGGCACCCGCGACGTGCCACCAGACCGAGATGTTCTGCAGCAGCGCGATGAGCTTGTGGCTGTAGATGTTGATCAGTGCGTGCGCCGCGAGGATGATCACGAACAGCAGGAACGCCTGTGACAGCGTGGCTTCCCACGCGCCGTCGGTGAGCAGTTTGAGCGTGGTGTTGAGGAAGGTGGCGCAGCCGTAGTCGACCGACGCGGTGACGGCGATGAGGCCGATCAGGTTGAGCCAGCCGGTGAACCAGCCGTGGATCGGCTTGCCCAGCGTGGCGGCCCACCAGTAGATGCCGCCCGCCGTCGGGTACGCCGACACCAGCTCCGACATGCAGAACCCGATGATCAGGATGAACAGCGAGATCAGCGGCCAGCCCCACGAGATGGCGATGGGGCCGCCGTTGTTCCAAGCTTGTCCGAAGGTGGTGAAGCAGCCGGCGAGGATGGAGATGATCGAGAAGGAGATGGCGAAGTTCGAGAAACCGCTCCAGGTGCGGGCCAGCTCCTGCTTGTAGCCGAGCTCGGCGAGTCGCCTGGAATCCTCTTCAGTGGTCATTGAGGTCTCCCTGGGGGCGCGGAGGACGCTCCATTTGGACTACATCTAGACCATTTCTTCCTCGAGGACAAGGCGTTACAGGCTGGTTTCGGGCTCGTCAGGGCACTCGGCCAACCTTGAGGGTTATCTTCCCGGTGACGGAACCGCCGAGCTGGGCGGCCTTGGCGTCCTCGAAGTCCTCCCATGAGCCGTGCCAGCCCACTTCGACGGAAAGGTCGCCGGCGGCCATGAGGGCGAGGAGGTGGGCCAGGTCCGCGGCGGGGGCCGCCACGTCGCCGAACGAGTTGAGCGACCTGGCCGGGCCCAGGGAGAACGTCGAGTTCGGGGGAAAGGTGGCGGGCTGTCCTGACGCCCAGCCGATGCTCTGGAGGTTGCCGCCGGGCTTCAGCAGGGACCAGGCGGTGACGAGCGCCGGGCCGCCGACCGTCTCGATCGCGATGTCGACCGGTTCGACGCCGTCGAGACCCACGACCACCTCGACGGCGGGATCGGCTGTCAGGTGGTGGGTGCGTTCCGGCCTGCTGACGGAGGCGATGACGTGCGCGCCCGACCGCCGGGCCAGCTGCACGGCCAGCCGCCCCACCGCGCCCGACGCCCCGGTGACCAGGACGCGCGAACCCGCCGCGAGCCCGGCGGCCCGCAGCGAGCGCAGCGCCGTCAGCCCGGCCATCGGGAGGGCGGCGGCCCGTACCAGATCCACCTCGTCAGGCACCACGGCGATCGAGCCGGTGCCGAACGCCGCCCGCTCGGCCCACGCCCCCGCCCCGAACGCCGCCACCCTCGCACCCACGCCGGGACCCGTGCCGTCCTCGGCGGCCCGCAGGACGACCCCGGCCGCGTCGTAGCCGAGCACTGTGCTCTGCGGCAGGCGTCCCATATGCCGAAAGTCACTGAAGTTCACGGACACGTGATGGATCTCGACGAGGGCCTGACCCGGTCCCGGCGCGGGCTCGGGCACCTCCGCGAATCGTCCCTCGGCCTCTGGACCCGCCACCAATGCGCGCATGCGCAACCTCCCTGACACACAGATGCGGACTAACGGTCCGCTTCGATGGCAGGGATAGTATGAGGACCGACAGTCCGGTTGCAAGCTCGAAGGAGGGTGAGGGGTGCGATCTGACGCCACGCGCAACCGGGAGGCGATCCTGCGGGCCACGGAGGAGCTGCTCGCCACCCACGGGGCCGAGCACATCTCCCTCGACCGGGTGGCCGCAGCGGCGGGAGTGGGCAAGGGCACGCTGTTCCGGCGCTTCGGCAGCAGGACCGGGCTCTTCCAGGAGCTGCTCGCCGAGCGGGCGGCCGCGCTGGCGCTCGCCATCGAGTCGCCCGGCTCGCCGCTCGGGCCCGGCGCGCCGCCCAGAGAGCGGCTGCTGGCCTTCCTGGACGAGCTGGCCGAGCTCGCCCAGCGCAACCTCGCCCTTTTCGCCGCGCACGAGCGAGCCTGCGCCGATGACAAGTATCGCGATCCGACCTATCTACGCTGGCACGCGCATGTGACCGCGCTCATCGCGGAGGCCGGGCGCGCCCGCAGCGCCATGTCGGGCGGCGAGGGCGGCCTCGACGCGGAGTTCGCCGCCCACGCGCTGCTCGGCTCCTTCGACGCCGACCTGGCCCGGCACGTCATGGCGGACGGTGGGGTGGCCCGGCTCAAGTCCTCGGTCAGGGGCCTGGCTGAGGCCCTGTTCGGGTGACGTCAGCGGGCCGGGCCCGGCTCCTCCCCGAACGCGTCGGTCGCGGCCTGGCAGAACGCCTTGAGATCGTCCGGCTTTCTGCTGCTGACCAGGGTGTTCGGACCTTCCGTGCACACCGTGACCTCTTGATCCACCCACGTCGCCCCCGCGTTGCGCAGGTCCGTCTGCAGGCTGGGCCATGAGGTGACGGTGCGGCCGCGTACGACGTCCGCCTCCACCAGCGTCCACGGCGCGTGGCAGATGGCGGCCACCGGCTTGCCCGCGTCGAAGAAGGCGCGGGCGAACTGCACGGCCTGCGGCACCATGCGCAGGAAGTCGGGGTTCGCGACGCCGCCAGGAAGCACCAGGCCGTCGAACGAGGCCGGGTCGGCGTCGTCCACCGTCTCGTCCACGGCGAACCTGTCGGCCTTGTCCAGGTGGTGGAACGCCTGGATCTGGCCCGACCGGGTGGAGACGAGCCTGGGAGTGCCGCCCGCCTGCTTGACCGCCTTCCACGGCTCGGTGAGCTCTACCTGCTCCACTCCTTCGGGAGCGACCAGGAACGCGATGGTCTTGCCGTCCAACATGTGAACTCCCCCTTGGGCTGCATCTCTTGTCCCCCTATCCGAGGGGATCAGCTGTATGCGCCCTCTGCCGCCCGGGGGATCGGCTCTAATCGCCGAGATGGTCGAGGAGGGTCCGGCCGATCTCCTCGAGCTGGCGCAACTGCTCAGGGCTGAGCACGTCGATCAGGTTGTCGCGCACGCTGGCGACGTGCCGGGGGGCCGCCGCCTGCAGGGCCTCGAAGCCCTCGTCCGTCAGCACGGCCAGCCAGCCGCGCCGGTCGGCGGCAAAGTGCTCGCGGCGCACCCAGCCCGCCTGCTCCAGCTTGCCCACGGCATGGGAGATGCGGCTCGGCTTGGTCCGCGTCCACTTGGCCAGCTCGGCCATCCGCAACGTCCTGTCGGGCGCCTCCGAGAGCATGACCAGCAGCTCGTAGTAGGTCAGTGGCATGCCCGCAGCCTGTATGTCCCGGTCGAGGCGCTCGGTGAGCAGCCGCGTGGCGGTGCCGAACGCCCGCCAGGCGCGCTGCTCGTCCTCAGTGAGCCACTTCATGTTCCTCAACGTATCAAAGGTTGCGCGCTGAAATATCTGGCAGGGCCGGCAGGGGCGCCGGATCGCGGTGGCGCCAAGGTTGGTGAAAATTTACACCGAAAAAGGAAACGAGAATGAAACAATTTTCCGCCATGCGTTGACACGCGGTCTCCGTATGGTTTGCCTTTCCCTACACAGGAAAACCCCCGCCTGAAGGTGAGGCACTTATGAGGAAATGGTTCGCGCGCCTGGCAGCGCTGGGTGTCGCGCTGTTAGTGGCAGGTCAGGGCGCGACAGCGGCCCATGCTCAGGAGCCTGCGGCGGGGAAGAAGGTCGTCCGCATCGGCGCCACGCAGTCCATGGACTCGATGAACCCGTTCCTGGCGGTCCGCCTGGTCTCGACGTCGATCCACCGCTGGATGTACGGCTACCTCACGGTGCCCGACTCCAAGACCCTGCAGCCCAGTGCGGACCTGGCCGAGTCGTGGAGCACGTCGCCGGACGGGCTCACGTGGACGTTCAAGATCCGCCAGGCCAAGTGGTCGGACGGCAAGCCGGTCACGGCCGATGACGCGGCCTGGACGTTCAACAAGATCATGACGGACGAGGCCGCCAAGACGGCCAACGGCCCGGCGGTGGAGAACTTCGAGAGCGTCACGGCCAGCGGCCAGGACCTGACGATCAAGCTCAAGTCGCCGCAGGCGTCCATGCTGGACAACCCGATCCCGATCATGCCCAAGCATGTCTGGGAGTCGGTCACCGACATGGCGAACTACGACGCCGAGAAGTACCCGGCGGTGACCAGCGGCCCGTACATCGCGATCGAGCACAAGAAGGACCAGTACGTCAAGCTGCAGGCCAACCCCAACTACTGGCGGGGCAAGCCCAAGGTCGACGAGCTGCAGGTCATCTTCTACGACAACCCGCAGGCCGCGATCGCCGGCCTGAAGAGCGGTGACATCGACCTGATCGGCCGGCTGCAGCCGCCCGAGTTCGCGGCGATCCAGAACGACCCGAACATCGAGGCGTGGAACACCCAGGGCCGGCGCGCGCAGTACCTGCAGATCAACCACGGCGCCACCACCACCGACGACAAGCCCGTCGGCGACGGCCACCCGGCGCTTAAGGACGTCAAGGTCCGCCAGGCGCTGCACTACGCCATCGACAAGCAGAAGCTGGTCGCCGAAGTCATGAACGGCCTGGCCAAGCCCGCCGACGGCTCGATCGTGCCGCCGATGTACAAGGACTTCTTCTGGGAGGCCACCGGCGACGGGAAGGTCACGTACGACCCGGCCAAGGCCAACAAGATCCTCGACGACGCCGGCTACAAGAAGGGCTCCGACGGCGTCCGTACGATGCCCGACGGCAAGCGCAAGCTGGAGTTCCGCTTCAGCATCCACACCGAGGTGCCGATCGAGGACAAGCTCGCCGAGTACCTGACGGGCTTCTTCAAGGAGGTCGGCATCACGCTGACCACCAAGAAGCTCGACTCCAGCAAGTTCACCGAGGAGACCGGCGTCACCGGTCTGTTCGACATCGCGATCAGCGGCTGGTCGGTCAACCCCGACCCCGAAGAGGTCCTGGCCACGCACCTGTGCAGCCGCAGGCCGGCCCCGGGCGGCGAGGGCGGCGGCACCGAGTCGTTCTTCTGCGACGAGACCTTCGAGAAGCTCTACCAGGAGCAGCTGAAGGAGCTCGACCGGCCCAAGCGCGCCGAGACCATCAAGAAGATGCAGGAGCGGCTCTACACCGAGGCCCCGGTCATCGCGATCTACTACCCGAACGACCTCGAGGGCTACCGCAAGGACCGGATCACCAGCATCACGCCCATCCCTGAGGACAAGGGCCTCCTGTACGGCGGCAGCGGCTACTGGCCGTTCTACACCGTGGACGTCAAGGCCACGGCGGCGAGCGGTGGCAGCGGCGGCGGCGGCTCCAACACCGGCCTCATCGTCGGCATCGTGGGCGGCGTCGTGGTCATCGGACTGGCGGCCTTCCTTCTGACCAGGCGGCGCAAGAGCGTGGCCGACGAGCGCGAATGACCACTCCGCTAGAAGCAGCAGAGCCCGCCGCCCAGGCGGCGGGCCCTGGTGACGAGCGCCCCACCCGTCGCGGCACGCTGCAGTACGCGCTGTCCAAGGCCGGTGGGGCGCTGTTCAGCATCGCCATGGTGATCGTCGGGACGTTCTTCGTGTTCCGGCTTCTGCCCGGCGACCCCGTGCGGAACCTCGCGCAGGGCCGCAACATGACGCCGGAGCAGCTCGACCGCGAACGCCACCTGCTCGGTCTGGACAAGCCGCTGCTCCAGCAGTTCTTCGACTTCGTGGGCGACACGCTGAGGCTCGACCTGGGCATGTCCTACGAGTACAAGCGGCCGGTGCTCGACCTGATCGGCGACCGCATAGGTCCCACCTTGCTGTTGGCGGGAACGGGACTGGTCATCGCGGTCAGCCTCGGCATCTGGCAGGGGACGCGGGCCGGTTGGCGGCACGGGAGCAGGTTCGACAGGTTCTCCACCGGCCTGTCGCTGGCGCTGTGGTCGGTGCCCACGTTCTGGCTGGGACTGCTGCTGATGATGGTGTTCGGCGTCGGCATCGGGCCCATTCCCGGCATCTTCCCGTTCAGGGGCATAGAGAGCGTGGACGCGCCGGACGGGTTCGCGTACATCCTGGACGTGGCCTCGCACATGGTGCTGCCGTGCCTGACGCTGGTGGCCGTGGTCTATGCGCAGTACCTCCTGGTCATGCGCTCCTCGCTGCTGGAGGAAGTCAGCCAGGACTACGTGACCGTGGCCAGGGCCAAGGGGCTCCGGGACGACGAGGTCCGGCGCCGTCACGCGGTGCCCAACGCGCTCCTGCCCACGGTCACCCTGGTCTTCCTGCGCATCGGGTTCGTGGTCGGCGGCGCGGTCACCGTGGAGACGATCTACACCTGGCCCGGTCTCGGCCGGCTGTTCTACGAGGCGGTCAGTGTGCCCGACTTCACGCTCATGCAAGGCACGTTCCTGCTGATCACCGTGGCAGTGATCATCATGAACGCGCTGGCCGACGTGGTCTACCACATGCTCGACCCGAGGGTGAGGTCGGCATGACCAGTGTCGCCGCCGCCCGCAGGCGGCTGGCGCTGAGCCGCTTCTGGGCCGAGTTCCGCCATCACCGGACCGGAATGGTCGGGCTGGGCATCCTCGTCGTCGCCGTGCTGCTCGCGCTGATCGCGCCGCTGTTCATCAGCGCGGACGTCACCAGCGTCGTCAAGGGCACGGGTGCGAAGTGGGCGGCGCCGAGCCTGGACGAGCCGTTCGGCACCGACGAGTCGGGCCGCTCCATCCTGCTGATGGTGTGGTGGGGCTCGCGCACGTCCCTGCTCATCGGTTTTCTCGCCGCGTTCCTCAGCATCGTGATCGGCCTGGTGATCGGTGTCGTCGCCGGACACTTCCGCGGCTGGCTCGGCGGCGCGCTCATGCGGGTCACCGACTGGTTCCTGGTGCTCCCGTCCCTGGTCACCGCCCTGGTGCTGGCGGCCATCCTGGGCGGCAGCACGATCACGATCATCATGGCGATCGGGATCACGACGTGGCCCGCGACCGCCCGGCTGATCAGGGCCCAGACGATGGCCGTCGAGGCCAGGCCGTACATCGAGCGATCGAAGGCCCTCGGCGCGGGCCACTGGCACGTCACCACCAGGCACGTGCTGCCCAACGTGGCGCCGCTGCTGCTGGCCAGCACCACGCTGGAGGTGGCCAGCGCGATCGTCACGGAGTCCACGCTCGCCTTCCTCGGCGCCAGCGCCAACAAGACCTCGTGGGGCACCATGCTGCGCGCCTCCTACGACTTCGGCGCGGCCACGCAGGGCGCCTGGTGGTACATCATCATCCCCGGCCTGGCCATCCTCGTCGTCGTCATGGCGTTCACCCTGGTCGGGCGGGCTCTGGAGGCCGTGCTGAACCCGCGGCTCAGGAGGGCGGCGTGAGCGAGCGAAGCGAGAGAACAATCAGACACAGCAGTCAAAGACTCATGCGAGCGACGGAGTCGATCGCATGAGTCTTCTTGAACTTGACGACGTGTCGGTGACGTACCGGATCGCCTCGGGCGAGGTTCCGGCGGTGCGCGGTGTGTCGCTGACGCTCGACTCCGGAGCGGCACTCGGAGTCGCCGGCGAGTCGGGATCCGGCAAGTCGACGCTGGCCATGGCGCTGTTGCGGCTCCTGCCCCGCGACGCGCGCGTCGATGGCCGGATCCTGCTCGACGGCGAGGACATGCTCACCATGAAGTGGGGCCGCATGCGTGCCGTGCGGTGGGCCGAGGCCTCGATCGTGTTCCAGGGCGCGCAGCACGGGCTCAACCCGGTGCGCAGGATCGGCGACCAGATCGCCGAGCCGCTGCTCGTACACGGCCTGGCCAAGCCGGACGCCGCCCGCAAGCGCGTGGCCGAGCTGCTCGAACAGGTCGGCCTGCCCGCCTGGCGGGCCCGCAGCTACCCGCACGAGCTGTCCGGCGGGCAGCGGCAGCGCGTGATGATCGCGATGGCGCTGGCCTGCTCGCCGCGGCTGATCATCGCCGACGAGCCGACCACGGCGCTCGACGTGATGGTGCAGGCCCAGGTCCTGACGCTGATCAAGAAGCTGGTCGCCGAGCACGACATCTCGCTGATCATGATCTCGCACGACCTGTCGGTCCTGGCGGACGTGTGCGACCAGCTCGCGGTCATGTACGCGGGCCGCGTCGTCGAGCACGGCCCGTCCGCCGAGGTCTTCCACGACGCCAGGCACCCCTACAGCCGGGCGCTGGCGGCGGCGTTCCCCACGGTGGGCGACCCGGCCTCGCGGCTGGCGCCGAAGGGCCTCGGCGGCGACCCGCCTGACCCGATGCAGCTCCCGAGCGGCTGCCCGTTCCATCCGCGCTGTCCCGTGGCGCTGGACGAATGCGCGACGCTGGACGTGGAGCTGTGGCCCGCGGGCGAGCGCCGTACCGCCGCTTGCGTGCACGTACGCGAGAAGGAGGGGAGCTCATGACCGAGACGCAGACCACCACGGAGTCGGTCGTGACAGCCAGGCCGAGCCTGCTGGAGGCCCGCGACCTGCACGTGGAGTTCTCCTCGCGCGGACGCCGCGCCCGGGCCGTGGACGGCGTGAACCTCGCCATCGGCGAGGGCGAGATCGTGGCGCTGGTCGGCGAGTCGGGCTGCGGCAAGACCACGCTGGCGCGCACGCTGCTCGGCCTCGAGCGCCCCACCTCGGGCGAGGTCCGGTACGGCGGCGCCGCGCTGGACTACGGTTCCAAGGCGCTCAAGGCATACCGCAGGCAGGTGCAGCTCGTGCTGCAGGACCCGATGGGCTCGCTCAACCCCAGGCACACCGTGTACGAGGCGGTCGCCGAGGGGCCGCGCATCCACGGACTGCCGGACGAGCGGGAGGTCGTGGCCGAGGCGCTGTCCAGGGCAGGGCTGCGGCCGCCCGACCGGTTCTTCCTGCGCTACCCGCACGAGCTGTCCGGCGGGCAGCGGCAGCGCGTGGTGATCGCCGGGGCGTTGGCGCTGAACCCCAAGGTGTTGATCGCCGACGAGCCGGTGGCCTCGCTGGACGCCTCCGTACGCGGCGAGATCCTGGCCCTGCTGCTCAAGCTCCGCGCGGAGCTGGGGCTGTCGGCCCTGGTCGTCACCCACGATCTCGGCCTGGCCTGGAACATCGCCGATCGGGTGGCGGTCATGTACCTGGGCCGGATCGTCGAGTCGGGTCCGGTGGAGCAGGTCCTGACCGCGCCGCGGCACCCGTACACGCAGGCCCTGATGTCGGTGCTGCCCGAGTCTCCGGAGCGGGTCGTGCTCACCGGTGAGCCGCCGGACCCGACCAGGATCCCCGGTGGCTGCCGCTTCCACGCCCGTTGCCAGGTGCTCGCCTCCGGGAAGGCGGCCGAGGCCGGGGTGGACACGAGGTGCCGGTCCGAACTGCTGGACGTCCTGCCCGCCGTCCCCGAGGCGCAGGCGGCCTGCTACTACGCGGACGTCGGCTAGCCTCCCACTGAGCGAAGCTGCGCGCGTCCCGGCCGGTGATCTCGCGCACGGCCGGGACCACCGTGTAGCCGACCTCCGGGGTGTCGCCCAGGACGTGGACGAGGAACTCGATGGTCTGCTCGCCCATGCCGTCGGCGGCCCACTTGGCCCGTGCCTCGTCCACGGTCAGCTCGACGTACTCGACGTGCCGGCCGATCGACGCATATTCTAGCAGAACGGAATAATTTATTCCGTATAATCCTTGAGCGAGATGGCGTTCGCGGCGCGGTGGATGGGGCCGGCGATCCTGTCGATCATCCGGTCGCGGCCGGGCAGGTGGGGCAGCAGCGCCTCCTGACGGCGCTTGCGGGTCAGAAGGCGCTTATGGTGGCCGGGGCGCGTTCGGCGCGGCTCAGGGTGCGGACGACCGCCGTCGCCCCGTGCCGGTGGACGGCCAGCCGGGCCAGCAGCTCCACCACGGGGTCGATGACCGACGAGGGCAGCTCCGGAGTGTCCAGGCCCACGCTCGCCGCCAGGTCGTCCGAGTGCACGACCAGCTCCACCAGCCGCGTCAGCAGGAAGTCGTCGAGCCGCAGCGACCAGCCCGACCAGGGCAGGGCCACGATCCGGTCGGCGGGCTCGGCCGGCAGGGCGGCGGTCAGCTGGTCGAGCAGCGCCTGCGTCCTTTCCACCAGCGCCACGGGCCCGTCCGCCGCGGCCGCCTGGCCGCCGCGCCTGACGCTCACGTTGCTCTCGTGGTCGAGCCCCGCCTGCACCCACGGCGACCTCGAATAGTGCTCCAGGAGCCCGATCGGCTCCTGGACCTGTCCGTTCGGCGGGAGCACGTCACGGACCCTGACGAGCTGGTGGGCCAGGTGCCCGGCCAGCCCCGCGACGCTGAACTCGGTGAGCGCGCTCGGCTTCTCCCAGGCCGCCGCCACCGCCGGAGTGCGCAGCAGCGACACCGCCGACTCCGCGGCCACCAGATAGGACTGCCTGATTTCCCCCATTTGCTGCCCTTCTCCTGATTTCAGGTGGTAACCCGCGCCAAGACTATCCGCCTGACAATCAGCGCGAGCGCCGCCATCTGCTGACCAGGCTCACGAGGTCAGTGCCTTCCTGATCGCCGATCTGACGAACGCGCGGGCCAGCCTGCCCCTCCTGAAGCGGCTCAGCACCGGCGCCGCCGTCCCGTACCTCCGGGCCCGCACGTCGGCCACCACCTTCTCCGGCGCCCCCAGCTCGGCGAGCACGTCCAGGGCCTCCCGCTTGCTGATCAGGCGTCCCTCCCGTAGCGTGACCGTGGCCCTGGCGACCGTCAGCATGCCCAGGTCCACCCAGATGTCGCGCAGCCAGCGCCGCCGCCCGCGCGTCTTGACGAGCCAGAAGTCCCGTAAATCGGTCCGTACGAACTCGGCCACCTCCTCGTCCGACACGGGAGGCAGCAGGCCGGCGGGCGGCGGGCCGTACAGCTGGAGAGCCCCGTCGTGCAGCTCGCGGCGGGTGATCGCGGTGACGGGGCGGCGGAAGATCTCCTCGTGGGCCCACGTCACGTGCTCGGCGGAGTGGTCGGCCAGCTCCTGTCTGGCCATGTACGAGCAGTGCAGCCCGGCCGCCAGCGGCCGGTCGAGCGCCCGGTGGGCGGCCTTGATGCGCCGCCACTGCTCCATCGTCACGGGCGTGTCCACGACCGCGATCAGGTCGAGGTCGCTGCGTCCCGGCTGGTAGTCGCCGGCCGCCAGCGAGCCGTGCGCCCATAATGCGACCAGGGGAACGATGGGCTCGATGCCCTGGAGAAAGTCGCTCAGCAGTCGTTCGGTCGCTGCGTGCATATTGGCAACTATGATCGATGCGCGCTCGAGTGGGAAGGTCGCCCCTGATCGCGAGGGGTGTCGAGGGCGATCGCCGCGGACCGCTCCCCAACACCCCTGCATGCCGTTGTCGCACGGTCCGGTCAGGTCATCATGGTGCGTTGAACAGCGCGCTCACCGACTCGCCGTCGTGGATGCGGCGCATGGCCTCGGCCAGGGCGGGTGCGATCGACAGCACGGTGAGCTTCTCGCTGGGCTTGGGCGGCGGCACGGTGTTGGTGCAGACGATCTCCGCCACCTCGGGCAGCGCGCTCAGCCGTTCGACCGCCCCGCCCGCGAACAGCCCGTGCGTGCACGCCACCCGTACCGAACGCGCGCCGCGCTCGCGCAGCCGGTCGAGCAGCTCGATCACCGTGCTGCCCTTGGCGATCTCGTCGTCCAGGATGATCACGTCCTTGTCCGCGACATCGCCGATCACGGAGCTGATCACCACGCGGTCGTCGCTGAAGCGCTGCTTGGCGCCCATCGCGACCTCGGTGCCGAGCAGGCGGGCGAAGTGGGCCGCCTCCTTGGCGTTGCCGAGGTCGGGGGAGACGACGACCGTGTTCGACAGGTCGTACTGGCGGAAGTGCACGGCCAGCTCGCGCAGCGCGTGCAGGTGGTCGACCGGGACGCTGAAGAAGCCGTGCACCTGCGGCGAGTGCAGCGTCATCGCCAGCACCCGGCTGGCGCCCGCGGCCACCATCAGGTCGGCGACCAGCCGGGCGCCGATCGAGATGCGCGGGGCGTCCTTCTTGTCGGACCGTGCGTACGCATAGTGAGGCAGAACCACGGTGGTCCTCGCCGCCGACGCGCCCCGGGCCGCGTCGAGCATCAGCAGCAGCTCGACCAGGTGCTCCTGTACGGGCGGCACGAGCGGCTGGATGAGGAACACGTCGCGCTCGCGGCAGTTGGCCTGGAGCTGCACCTCGAGCACGTCATTGGCGAAGCGCTCGATCTTCACCGGGTGGAGAGGGGTGCCCAGATGGCTGCAGATCTCTTCGGCCAGCTCGGGATGGGCGCTGCCGCTGAAAACCGTGATGTCTCGCACGATTTCGTAAGCATAGCCACCTGGCCTGGGCGTTCATGTGAGCAGGTCGGGGTTCAGCGCGTCGAGGTCGGGCAGGACGCGCCACGCCAGGGCCAGCGCGTCCGGCGCGGGCGGGTAGCGCGGATGCGGCACGGCGATCACCCGCATGCCCGCCGCGTGCGCCGAGCGCAGCCCGTTGCTCGAGTCCTCGACCGCCACGCACTCCTGGGGATCGACCCCGATCCGCCGGGCCGTCTCCAGGTATCCGTCGGGCGCGGGCTTGCCACGCTCGACCTCCTCGGTCGAGACGGTGGCCGCGAAGCACTCCTTCAGCTCGGCCGCGTCCAGCACGACGTCGATCAGCGTCCGCGGGGACGAGCTGGCCAGCCCCAGCGTGACCGACTCGGACAGCCGCCGCACCGTCTCCACCGCCCCCGGCATCAGCGGCACCTCGTCGCGGTAGCGGGCGGCCATCTGGTCCACCACCCTGCGCGCGATCTCGTCCGGGGGCAGCGACACCCCGAGCGAGTGCAGGTAGGCGGCCCACTCCGCGGTGCTCATGCCCATGAGCCTGGACTGCGTGTCCGGCTGCCACGTGCCGCCGTGATCGGCGACGAAGGCCCGCCGCACCTCCTCCCACACCGGCTCGGAGTCCACCAGCACGCCATCGAGGTCGAACACACACGCATTCACCCGACAAGCCAATCACACGGCTCACAACATGCCCTTATTGCCCTAGATTCATGCTATTAGGGCGGTTTGTTGAGCTATTCGGGGCCGATTCCCGGGCACTCGGCATGGCATGGCAGACCTTCCATTTCACGACAAGGGCGACTTCGTGGACGCGGACCGCGGGTTCATCGGGAAGCTCAGCCCGGCAGTGATCAAGACTGCGGACAGCAGGGTCATCTGGGACAACGACGCCTACGAGTTCCTCCGGGGAGAGTGCCCGGACACGGCCCATCCCAGCCTCTGGCGACAGGGCCAGCTGTGTGCCAGGCAAGGGCTGTACGAGGTCGCGGAGGGGGTCTACCAGGTACGCGGCCTGGACCTGTCGAACATGACCCTGGTCGAGGGCGAGCGCGGCGTCCTGGTGATCGACCCGCTGATCTCCACCGAGTGCGCCGCCGCCGCGCTGAAGCTGTACCGCGACCACCGCGGTGCCCGCCCGGTCACCGGCGTGATCTACACCCACTCGCACGTGGACCACTTCGGCGGCGTACGCGGCGTCACCGAGGGAGACGTGCCGATCCTCGCCCCCGCCGGTTTCATGGAGCACGCGGTGGCGGAGAACGTCTACGCGGGCCCCGCCATGACCCGCCGGGCCGTCTACATGTACGGCACCGCGCTGCCCCGCTCGCCGGAGGGCCAGATCGGCTGCGGCCTCGGCATCACCAACTCGACGGGCACCGTGTCGCTCATCCCGCCCACGCTGGACGTCACCCGTACCGGACAGGAGGAGACCATCGACGGGATCCTGCTGGTCTTCCAGCTCACACCGGGCACGGAGGCCCCCGCCGAGATGAACTTCCTCCTCCCCGACCGCCGCGCCCTGTGCCTGGCCGAGAACGCCACCCACAACCAGCACAACATCCTCACCCTGCGCGGCGCCCCGGTGCGCGACGCCCGCCTCTGGGCGCGTTACCTGAACGAGGCCATCTCGCTGTTCGCCGACCGGGCCGACGTCGCCTTCGCCTCGCACCACTGGCCCACCTGGGGCCGCGACGGCATCGTACGGCTCCTCGGGGAGCAGCGGGACATGTACGCCTACCTGCACGACCAGACGCTGCGGCTGCTCAACAAGGGCCTGACCGGGCCCGAGATCGCCGAGGCCCTGCACATGCCGCCCGGGCTGGAGCAGGCCTGGCACACGCGCGGCTACTACGGCTCGGTCAGCCACAACGTCAAGGGCATCTACCAGCGCTATCTGGGCTGGTTCGACGGGAATCCGGCGCGTCTGTGGGAGCACCCGCCGCGGGAGAGCGCGCTCCGGTACGTCGAGTGCCTGGGCGGGGGCTCGGCGGTGGTCGCGTTCGCCCGGCGCTACATCAGGGAGAACGACCTGCGCTTCGCCGCCCAGCTGCTCAACCACGCCGTCTTCGCCGACGAGGGCAACAAGGAGGCACGTGACCTGCTCGCCGAGGTCTACACGCGGCTCGGCCACGGCGCCGAGAACGCCACGTGGCGCAACTTCTACCTCATGGGCGCCCTGGAGCTGTCCGAGGGCATCGTGCCGGCCACCGTGGACACCGCCTCGCCGGACCTGCTGACCGCGCTGAACGTGGAGCAGATCTTCGACTCGATCGCCATCCGCGTGGACGGGCCACGCGCCTGGAACGAGCGGTTGTCGATCGACTGGCATCTGACCGATCTGGGGGAGCGGCATCGTACGACGTTGTCCAACGGCGCGCTCATCCATCAGCGGGAGCCGGCGGACGAGAGCGCGGACCTGACGCTCCGGCTGACGAAGGAGCAGCTCGTGGGGCTGCTGTCGGGCAAGGGCGTCGGTGGTGTGGAGCGCGAGGGGGACACGGGGGCGCTGCAGCGGCTGGTCGCCGTGCTCGACCGGCCGGCGCCCGACTTCGCCATCGTGACGGCCTGACCCTGGCCCTCGACCATCCGTCACTCCGGGCCCTCGACTGTCTGATCCGTCAGTCCGGGCCCTCGACCTCGAGCGCTCTGCAGGCCAGCACCAGAAGCGTCACCACGGAGGCCCCGACGCCCGGGCCCACGACGAGCGGCAGGGTCAGCTCGCCGGCGTGCCACGCCGCCGCCAGGATCGCCGCCGACGTCACCACCGCCACCCCGAACATCGCCGCCCACAGCGGTAGCAGGTCCAGGTACACGAACAGCAGCGGGAACGCCAGCCAGACGAACGGCGGCGCCGTCGCGGCGAGCACCAGCCATCCGGCCGTCACCACTACGAGCCACACGGGGCCGCGCGCCTGGACCGCCGCCAGGCCGCCGGCGGCATATGCCAGGCCGAGCAGCACGCCGCCGACGGCCACGGCGACGCGGTCCTCGCGCAACGAGCTCACCACGGCGATCGCGAGCAGCCCGCAGACGGTGGCGTGCACCGCCCACCGCAGAAACCGCGACGGAACGTCCATCATTACTCACCAAGAGTAACAACGGTCATGGGCGAGGTCACGTGCCGCGAGGCCGCTGTTGAGCGTTCTGGTCGCCCGCGTTCGTGCCGTGTCCGTCCGACGCCGGATCGCATGCCCTTGGGATCAGCTCACCGCCGGTCCTTCGGGGCGGTGTGAGCACACCGCCCCGAAGCGGGTCACCTGCCGCAGTTGCCCCACTTGTCGCGACCGCCCTTCCCCACCGAGGCGGAGCCCGGACTCTGGATGGTGCCCGAGTACTTGACGCACAGACCACGCGCGAACAGCTTCACCGGCTTGGTGTGCCCGCTGTAGACGCCCGAGGCCGTCGCGGAGGAGGTCAGCGGAGGAGTGCTGGTCTGGACGGTCAGCGTGGCGCCCATCCGGACCTTGGCGTGGCCGACGTGGAACAGGGTCCGGAACGTCACTACGCAGTTGTAGCCGGTCCTCCTGTTGTAGAGCAGGAAGACCTTGCCGAGCTCGGCGCCCTTCCTCTCCTTGATCGTCCGGACGCCGTCCTTCACCACACGGAAACCGCTGCCGCAAACGCTCTGCGGTGTCTCGGTGGTCGCCTGCGCAGGCGCGGCGGTGGCGAGCGTTCCAGCGGCAAGGAGGGATGCGGCGACGATCGTCTTCGCGGACATGAACACTTGGGTTCCCTTCATAGATCGAACACCGGATTAGAGACCGTGTCCGATCAAGAAGTTCACTGGTTCCCGTTCGGAATCTTCGGACTCGCCCGTTTCGGGCAAGCTTGGGACAGTAGGTTCCGGCCAGGCTGATCAGGCGAGGGGGCAGCGTGCGGGCGAGGTTGCGCAAGCTGTACGCGGGCGGGCAGGAGTTCGTATGGAGCGGCCGGATCCACCACGTGACCGGTAACCGCGACTGCCACAGGTGTGTCCGCTTGCGCGTTTGGGGCGCCGGGAAGAACAGCCGCGCGCTCGAGGTGGATCTGTTGTCGAAGGCGGTCCTGCCGTGGGGCTGTGCGACTGACTCCAGCTATCCGACCCCGAAGGATGTGCGGAAGGTCATCGATTACGCCTTGCTGCATGGCTGGGATCCCGACCTCGCCGGCGGGACCTTCTTCTTGAGCGAGAACGAGCACGCTGCCGAGTTCGAACTGACCGACTTCCTCCTCGCCGGCCAACCCTCACCAGACGACCGCCCGGGCCCGGCTGCTCCAGCACAGTAGCCCGTACCGAAGGACGACCCGCCCTTCACCCATCGAGCACGAAGCGGTAGACGATCGAGTTCCGCCGTTGGGGAACCCCGTCAGCGGAAAGGTGACCAGAGTCAGGGTTCCTACAATCTGCCCTTGAACGCGAGCCGCCAGCACCGTGGTTGGCGCATCGGGTCCACGGTGGTCCTGGAGGTGTCGTGCGCGCGGATCCCGTGCGCGACCTTCCAGGGGTGGCTGAAGCGCGACGGGTGGATCGAGCGGTTCACGCAGGCTGCACTGCCGGGTGCGTAAAGGAGCGGCCCGGCTCCTCGCTCTCGGGTCAAGCGCGCCGGGCGACCAGCCGCCCTGCGTACTCCTTGACGGCCAGCACCAGGGCCAGGCTCTCGGGGCCCAGCAGCAGGCCCGCGCAGAGCAGCCGGTACCAGAATCCGGCAGTCAGGGGGCCCTCGGCCAGGCCGTCGGCCGTCCAGTGCAGGACCTCCACGATGACCGGCAGCAGCAGGAAGCCGAACCAGGCGGCCACGCCGAGGAATCCCGCCAGCCACAGCCAGCGGAACCAGCGTCCGGTACGCAGGTCGGCTTCGGTGGCGTCCGCCAGTTCCTCGGCTTCCTGCGCCGTCAGCCTCCCGAAGGCCCGCCGCAGCATCAGCGACTTCACGCGCCACAGATTGCGGCAGCCCAGGGCGTTGACCATCACCGCGTAGAGATCGGTGCGGAGAAAGACCAGGCTCTGCCAGAGCATCTGGATGACCTTGATGAGCACCCAGGCGGCCAGCAGCGACGCGACCGTGCCGGGGGCCGACCAGTGGCCGATGTCGATCAGCAGCCGGCCGGTGAGCAGCACGGCGAGCAGTACGGAGTCCACGGCCAGGCCCGCCAGCAGCGGGCCGTACCGCTGGCGGCGCGGGAGCGTCCACAGCTGGGTGAGGTCTGTTTCGAAGACGAGCATCCACATGCGGCGGTCGACCCCGAAGCGGGTCTGGATGCCGAGAGCCCGCGCGCCGAGCCAGTGGCCGCACTCGTGGCTGGCCGCGGCGAACCACACGAAGGGGATCCAGGCCAGCGTGCTCAGCCCGGTGTCGTCGAAGGCGAAGGCGTCCTCGGCCGGGTCGGGGATCAGGCCGGGCCGGAGCGCGAAGACGCCCAGCGCGTAAAGCAGGCAGGCGGCATAGAAGGTCCAGGCCGCGGGGCCGAAGAAGGGGCGTACCGTCTCGGGGCGGATGCTGGTCATCCAGTGGCGGGCCTGAATGGGTGCGGTGCGGACGGGTTCCGACGCGGCGCCGTCCCCCGGATCCTCGTCGCCGGCGTCCTCGGCCAGGAAGCCGAGCTCCCCGAGGGTTTCGACGAACGACGGCACGTTGACCGGCTGGCCGGCGAACTCCTCGGCCTCGGCCGCCGCCTCGTCGAGGCTCGCTCCCCGCTGCAGGGCGGCGATCACCACCCCGCCGACCGCCGGGATCGTCACGAAGGTGCCGGCGGCGGGGTCGCCCACCAGAACCTCGTCCTCGCCCTCGGGAACGACGCTGAGCGGTCTGAGCCTGACCGTGGCGGAGCCGGGGGTGGTCACCGGCGCTCACCCTCGCGCGGCGGGGCCAGCAGGCAGACCCGGCATTCCGGGTTCTCGGGCAGGGGCTGCCACTCGGGCACCAGCCCCTTGCGCAGATCGAGGGTGACGCGGAACCCGGCCGAGCGGGGCGGTTCGTAGCCGGTGAGGTACCGCTGCGCCTCGAAGGCCAGCAGCGAGCCGACCTGCATCGCCATCGGCCCGGTGAGCGGGTTGCTCAGCTTCATGTTCTCCACGATCCGGTAGGCGACCCCCTCCGAGCTGTCCTCGGCGGGCCGGTCCGCGTAGTCGCAGGCGAGGCACGGCGTTCGGCCCGGATCCACGGAGAGGTACATCAGCTGGGTACGGTTGGCGCCCCCCAGCACGTACGGGACGCCGGCCCGGACCGCGGCCTCGTTCGCCCAGAGATTGGCGTGCGGATGGCCGTCGAGGCCGCCCGCCATCAGGTCGATGTCCTGGACCAGGTCCGCGAGGTCCTCGGGGGCGGAGATCCAGCGGTCGACGGCGTTCACCTTGATGCTCGGGTCGTAGTCGCGCACCCACGCGGCCGCGCGCTCGGCCTTCGACAGGCCGATGTCCGCATGCCGGTAGAGGAACTGCCGGGCGAAGTTACGGGGTTCGACGCGGTCCTGGTCGACCAGCGTCATCTCGCCGACGCCGAGGCCGGCCAGGCACTGCACCAGGGAGGAGCCGCCGCCGCCGACGCCCAGCACCAGGACGTGGGCCTCGCGCATCGGCCGGAGGAACCCGGCGCGCTGGCGGTCAAGGGCGGAGTAGGTGCCGTAGAAGCAGAGGTTCGAGAAGTGCCGTTCGTCCTCGTCCGGGTCTCCGAGGGTCCTGCCGTCGGCGTCCTCGACCAGGCCCAGGCCGTCGAGCCCGCTCAGGCCCCGGCTGACGTCCTCCTCGGAGAGCTGGAACCCCTGCCTGCCGAGGGCGTCGCTCAGCTCGGCGGCGGTCTGCGGGGCCCGGCGCAGCTCGCTCAGGAGCGCGGCCACCTGACCGTCGGGATCGTTCAGGGTGATCGCCTCGCGAGCGTCGAAGACCACCAGGAGGTCCTCGCCGGTCGCCTCCCATTCACATTCCTTCAACGCCACACGCATCGTGCCTCCCGCGCCAGTACGCATGTTGGGCCCCGGCGGGGAGGGACAAGGGCGCGTACGATGAGGAGCGTCTTGTCTCCCTCCCCGCGGGAGAAATCGTCAGGCGATGTCAGCGCCTCACGTGGACGGGTTCTGGGTGGCCTTGACGGACTCGACCTTCTTGACCTTGATCTCCATGATGTTCCTCCTCGTGAGGTTCTACGGCCTTACGCGCCGCTTGTGAAAAGACTGATGGTTGGTACTGAAATGGCGCTGATTTTCCGCTGAGTTGGCGGTTAGGCTGCCAAGCATGATCGCGCCGGGCACTCATCGAGGCATGTAGTGGCTGGAGGCAGGGACGAGTGACCGTGGACGGCGTTGGGTTCCGTCTGTTAGGACCGGTGGGAGTGTGGGACGCCGGGCGATGGCTGGGCCCGTCCGTCGCGCAGCAGCGGACCGTGCTGGCGATGCTGCTGCTCGAAGTGGGGCGTCCGGTGCCGGTGACGCGACTGGAGACCGCGCTGTGGGGCGCCGAACCGCCCGAGTTCTCCCGCAACGCCGTGCAGGGGCACATCTCCAGGCTTCGCCGGCTGCTGGCCCCGTTCCCCGAGGTGGCGCTGGTGACCTCGGCGCGCGGCTACCGCCTGACGGTGGAGCGCGAGCGCATCGACCTGTACCGCTTCCGTGAACTGGTCCGCGAGGCCGGCGGCGAGAGCGAGCCGGAGCGCGCCGTCGGCCTGCTGCGTAGCGGGCTGGCGCTGTGGCAGGGCGCGCCCTTGGCGGACGTCGCAGGCCGGTGGCTGCCCGACGTCGTCGTGCCGGGCCTCGAGGAGGAGCGGCTGGCGGCACTGGAGCAGCGGGCCGTGCTCGACCTGCGGCAAGGGCGGCATCATGAGGTGGCGGCGGAGCTGGCGGCCCTGGTCGTTGAGAACCCGCTGCGCGAACGGCTGGTGGCCCTGCTGATGACGGCGTTGCTGCGATGCGACCGCCGCACCCAGGCGCTGGCCGTCTTCCGCCGCGTCAGGCGCCGCTTCGCCGAGGATCTGGGCATCGAGCCCGGCGAGGAACTGCAACGGCTGCACCAGGCGATCCTCGCCGGCCGGGAGGAGACGGCCGGGACACCAGCCGCCGCGACCGGTACGGCCGGGACGACCACCGCCGCGACCGGTACGTCCGCCCTCGCGGTGCCGCGGCACCTCCCCCCGGACACCGAGCTGTTCACCGCCCGCGAGGAGGAGCTGGCCGCCCTGGACCGGCTGACCCTCCCGGCCGCCGGCTCCTCGCCCTCGGCGCAGGCGATGGCGCTGGCGCCCTGCGTCATCACCGGCACCGGCGGCGTCGGCAAGACCACCCTGGCCGTGCACTGGGCACACCGGGTACGCGACCGTTTCCCCGACGGCCAGCTCTACGTGAACCTCCAGGGGTTCGGCCCCACCCACATCGCCCGGCCGCCGGGGGAGGCGGTGCGGCTGTTCCTGGACGCCCTCCAGGTGCCGTCGCAGCTGATACCCGCCACGCTGGAGGCGCAGGTCGGGCTCTACCGCAGCCTGCTGGCGGAGCGGCGCATGCTGATCCTGCTCGACAACGCCCTCGACGCCGACCAGGTCCGGCCGCTGCTGCCCAACGCGCCCGGCTGCCTGGCGCTGATCACCAGCCGTGCCGAGCTGACCGGCCTGGTCGCGGCGGAGGGCGCCCGTACGCTGTCGCTGGGGCTGTTCTCTCCCGCGCACTCCCGCGAACTCCTGACGCGCCGGCTCGGCGTGGACAAGGTGGGCGCCGAGCCGCAGGCGGTCGACGACATCGTCTCCCGGTGTGCTGGGCTGCCGCTGGCCCTGGCCATCGTGGCCGCCCGGGCACATGCCCGCCCGGCGTTCCTGCTCGGCACGCTCGTCTCGGGTCTCGACGGCGTCGACGGTCTCGACGTCTTCGACGGCGGGGACGCGGCGACGAACATGCGCACGGTGTTCTCCTGGTCCTACCGCGCGCTCAGCCCGGACGCCGCACGGCTGTTCCGGCTGCGCGGCCTGTTACCGGCGCCTGAGATCTCCACCGCCGCGGCCGCCGGCCTGGCCGGGATTCCCGTACGGCAGGCCCACCGCCTGTTGACCGAGCTGACGCGGGCCCACCTGGCGGCGGAGCGTTCCCCGGGGCGTTACGGCTGGCACGACCTGCTCCGGGCGTACGCCGAGGAGCTGACTCTCCTCCACGACTCGGAGGCCGAGCGCCGCGAGGCGCTGCACCGGCTGCTCGACCACTACCTGCACAGCGCACACCTCGGCGACCGGCTCCTGGACCTGTACCACCGCGTGCCGCTGGCTCTGGCACCGCCGCGGCCCGGCGTGGTCCTGGCCCGCATCACCGACCGCGCGCAGAGCCTGGCGTGGTTCGGTCGCGAGCACAGGACGCTGCTGGCGGCGATCCGGCATGCCGCGCGCTCCGGGTTCGACGCGCATGCCTGGCAGCTGGCGGGCGCCTGCTGGGGCTTCCTGTCCCAGGAGGGACGCTCCGACGACCAGGTGGCCATGCACCACATCGCGCTGGAGGCGGCGGCACGGCTGAACGACCCGGCCGCGGAGGCCCACGCCCGCGTCGGGCTCGCCCAGGCACTCATCCGGCTGGGCCAGGACAGCGCGAGCGAGTCACATCTGCGGGAGGCACTCGCCCTGTTCGGCGGCCTCGGCGACCAGGTCGGGCAGGGGGTCTGCCTCATCTACCTCAGCGTGTTGAAGGACCGCCACGGCCAGTACGCGGAGGGGCTGGCCCTGAGCGAGCAGGCGCTGCGGCTGTACCGGACGGCCGGCGACCGGGCGGGCGAAGGCCGGAGCCTGAACAACATCGGCTGGTTCCACGCGCAGCTCGGGGCGTACAGGGAGGCGTTGCGCCGCTGTGAGGAGGCGCTGGCCATCCACCGCGAACTGGACGACATGCCCGGCGAGTCGGCCACGCTCGACAGCATGGGCCACATCCATCACCTGCTCGGTCAGTACGAGGAGGCGATCGCCTACTACCAACGCTCACTGGCCTGGCGCCGGGGCGGGAAACGCGCGCTCGGCGCCCGGACGCTGCGGCGGCTGGGCGAGGCCCAGGTGGCCGCGGGCCGGGTGCGCGAGGGCAGAGACACCCTGCGGCGCGCCCTCGACCTCATCGCCGAACTCGCCCCGGGCGACGCGGACGCGCTCCGCGCGAGGATCAACAGCCTCAGCGAGCTGGACGAACCGCCGGCCTAGAGTGTGCTGAAGATCTTGGCGGCCTTTTCAGGCCTGGGTCGGTGCCTACGGCGACAGCGGGGGCCTGATGGTCGGCCTGGGCGCCGCGGTCGATGTGGTCGGCGTGGTAAAGGCCCTGGGCCAGCAGGCCGCGCACGTGCTCGTCGGCTGCGCTGTAGTAGACGAAGGTGCCCTCGCGGCGGCCCTTGACCAATCCGGCCAGGCGCAGCTTGGCCAGGTGCTGGCTGACCGCGGTGGGCGCGGCGTCGGCGAGTTCGGCCAGGCAGGCGACGTTGGATTCGCCCTGTAGCAACGCCCAAAGGATCTTGATGCGGGTGGGGTCGGACAGCAGCCGGAAGGACTCGGCGGCCAGGTGCACCTGTTCCTCGTTCGGCATGTCGAAGTCGGGCAAAGAGGTGTGCATGTCGCCAGCATATCTCCGAACCTCACTGCTTGCATATCTGCATGGATACGCATATACGATGCTTCGGTGACAACAGAACTGAGACCTTCCCCCGCCGCCCTCGCCCCGGCAGCGGCGTCCCGGTCGTCCATGTGGTGGCGGTCCGGGGCCGGTTCGCTGACGGAGGTGCGCTGGGCCATCGCGGCCACCGCGCTGTTCGCCGCCGGCGGCGTCGCCCAGCTGGCCGACGCGCCGCCGTGGTTGTGGTGGACCCTGTATCTGGCCTGCTACGCCGCCGGCGGCTGGGATCCGGGCCTGTCCGGGCTGAAGGCGTTGCGCGACAAGACGCTGGACGTCGATCTGCTGATGGTCGTCGCGGCGATCGGCGCGGCGGCGATCGGGCAGGTCTTCGACGGTGCGCTGCTGATCGTCATCTTCGCCACCTCCGGCGCGTTGGAAGCCGTGGCCACCAAACGCACCGAGGACTCCGTGCGCGGCCTGCTGGACCTGACCCCCGACCAGGCAACCCGGATCGACGACAGCGGCGGGGAGGAGGTCGTGGCGGCCGCCGACCTGCGCCTCGGCGACGTCATCCTGGTACGGCCGGGCGAGCGCGTCGGCGCCGACGGCCGGGTGGCGGCCGGGGCCAGCGACGTCGACCAGGCCTCCATCACCGGCGAGAGCATGCCCGTGGACAAGCAGGTGGGCGATGAGGTGTTCGCCGGCACGTTGAACGGCACCGGCGCCCTGCGCGTGCACGTCACCCGGCCGGCTTCGGAGACGGTGATCGCCCGGATCGTGGCAATGGTCGAGCAGGCCAGCGCGACCAAGGCGCGTACCCAGCTGTTCATCGAGAAGGTCGAGCAGCGCTACTCCGTGGTGATGGTCGCCGCCACCGTCGCGTTGTTCGCCATTCCCCTGGCCTTGGGGCAGAACCTGCAGGAAAGCTTGCTGCGGGCGATGACGTTCATGATCGTGGCCTCGCCGTGCGCGGTGGTACTGGCCACCATGCCCCCGCTGCTGGCCGCCATCGCCACCGCCGGCCGCCACGGCGTGCTGGTCAAGTCAGCCGTGGTGATGGAACAACTGGCCGACGTCACCCACGTCGCCTTCGACAAGACCGGCACCCTGACCGAAGGCCGCCCGCACCTGGCCCACCTGCGTCCCATGCCCGACCCGGCGACAACCCCCGAGGGCGGTTCGGCGAGCGGCCCCGGCAGCGAGGCCGACCGCTTGCTCGCACTGGCGGCTGCGGCCGAGCAAGGTTCGGAACATCCGCTGGGCCGCGCCATCGTCTCCGCCGCCCACCACCAGGGCCTGCGACTGCCCGCCGCCACCGACTTCGCCTCCCTGCCCGGCCGAGGCGTGCGCGCCCACGTCGATGGTCAGGTGGTCGAGATCGGCAGCCCCGCCCACCTGCTGGACGAGACCGCGCCCGGTGATGCCGAGCGGGCCCGTGCGGTGGTGGCCGAGCTCGAGGACGACGGGCACAGTGCCGTGCTGATGCTGCTGGACGGCCGCCCCGCCGCGGTGCTCGGCCTGGCCGACCGCATGCGCCCCGACGCAGACCAGGTCGTGGCGCACCTGACCAGCCTGACCGGCGCCGGTCCGGTCCTGTTGACCGGCGACAACCCCCGCGCGGCGGCCCGCGTGGCCGAGCAGGCGGGCATCACCGACGTGCGGGCGGGCCTGCTGCCCGAGGACAAGGTGACCGCGGTGCGCGAACTACAGCAGCACCAGGCGCGGGTGGCGCTGGTGGGTGACGGGGTCAACGACGCTCCCGCGCTGGCCACCGCGCACGCCGGGATCGCGATGGGCCGCGCCGGCGCCGATCTCACCCTCGATGCCGCCGACGCGGTCATCACCCGCGACGAACTGAACACCGTACCCGCCGTGCTCGCCCTCGCCAGGCGCGCCCGCCGCCTGGTCATCGTCAACCTCGTCATCGCCGGCACGTTCATCGCCGTTCTGGTGGCCTGGGACCTGCTCGGTGACCTGCCGCTGCCGCTCGGCGTGGCCGGACACGAGGGCTCAACCGTCATCGTCGGCCTCAACGGCCTGCGCCTGCTACGCAACGCCGCCTGGCGACGCGCCGCCGCCACGACCGTGGCCACGCCCACACGCCGGCAGACCTGACCACGAGCGCCCGGCCCTTCCCCCTCCCTACCCGGGGCCCACCCGCGCGGCTCGACCCGAGTCCTGGTCGTGGGCGGGCGGCAACGCCCGGACCGCGCACG
>NZ_JBEFAK010000068.1:0-39934 GCF_040137845.1 Nonomuraea sp. B19D2
CTCCTCACGCAGGTCGAACACCATCTTGATGGCGCGTTCACGCAGCTCTTGGGGGTACTTCCTCGGTGCGGGCACGACTCCCAGCCTTCCAGTCTTGGGAGCCTCCAACCAACCCGGGGCAGCTCATCTGGGGAACAACGGCATCTCGCCGAAATCAGCCGCTACGTCATTAGAGTTCGTGCCTTTCGGCGCTGCTTTGCAGCCGCGACAGGCTCCAGGCGGATCCATGGCGGCGAGAGTGGCCGATCGGTGTCATGGTACGTTCCCCCTGGAAGCTCGTTGGTGCTTGCCCCGGACGAGATGTGCGCCGTACCCGGCCTGCTAAGACGACGCACTCGAAAGAGAGACGTCATGGATGCAGGCATACCTCTGATCGATTTCGCTGGAGTGACTCCACAGCCTCGCGCGCTGGACGTCCGGTGGATTCACGGCTCGCCCTCGGCCAAGCACAACACCGATCCGGACATCCAGATCTACGAGTACGACGAGCACACGCTCATCTTGCGGCAGAACATGGCGATCAACTATGAGGCGCCGTTCTTGTTCCTGCTGTTCGGCAACGCTCAGGCGGTGCTGATCGACACCGGCGCCACGGCATCCGCCGAATTCTTCCCCTTGCGCCAGGTGGTCGATGAGCTCATCGCCGGCTGGCTCGCGCGCCATTCCCGGGAGAGGTACCACCTGCTGGTGCTCCACACCCACGCGCATGGGGACCACGTCGCGGGTGACTGCCAGTTCACCGACCGCCCAGACACCACTGTGGTCGGCGCGGACGAGGCCACCGCCTGGCGGTACTTCGGATTCAGCGCGGATTCTGACGCCGTGGCGCGGGTCGACCTGGGGGGCCGTGTCCTGGAGTGCCTGGCGACCCCGGGCCACCACGAGGCAGCGGTCACGTTCTACGACCCGTGGACCGGTTTCCTGCTCACTGGTGACACGGTCTATCCCGGCCGGCTGTACATCCAGGACTGGAATGCCTTCGCCCGGACCATCGACCGCCTGATCGAGTTCTCCGACCGCCGACCGGTCACCCACGTGCTCGGCTGTCACATCGAGATGACCAGGCAGCCAGGCGTGGACTACCCGATCCGCACCACCTACCAGCCCGACGAGCCGCCACTGCAGATGACTACTGACCACCTGCGCCAGATCCGTGCGGCAATCAAGGAGATCGGCACCTTGCCCAGCCGACGTGCCTACCCCCTCTTCATCCTCTGGCCGAACGCATGACCCGCACGACGACCCCTGCTCGAATCCATGGCGTTCCCGGTCGGCGATGCCTGTGAGCCGACCGGGAACGCTGCCGCGCCGGACCTTCGTCATGTTTGGATCGGCCTTCGTCGACGCCCGTGATCCACACAACGGACTGGCAACCCCTTCGCCGTAGTCGTGGGCGCCGACGTCGGAGCTTGGCACGTGGGACGGCGCCAGGCGCTTGCCCGCCGCACCGGCACCGCCGACGGCATCCTCCCTCACCCACGACGCGCAGCGCCGAGAAATCATGGAGCACCCGGAGAAGATCGGCCCCGATGTCGAAGAACTGATGCGCTACCTGACGATCGTCCAGTTCGGCCGCGGCCGGGTCGCCAAGGAAGACCTCGAAATCGCCGGCGCCCAGATCAAGAAGGGAGATTGAACGCCGCCAACCGCGACCCCCGCGCCTTCGACAACCCCGATGCCCTGGACATCGACCGTAAAATCGTCCGCCACCTGGGCTGTGGCTATGGCGTCCGTGCCTGCCTCGGCCAGAACGTCGCCCGCGCCGAACTGAAGACCGTCCTGCCCAAGCTCTTCCAGCGCTTCCCCAACCCGCGCCTGGCCACCCCCAGGAAGAAGTGCCCACGGACTTCACCGGCACCAACTACGGCGCCCGCAAGCTCATGATCACGCGTTAGATGATTGATTCCAAGGAGTGGGATTCGGCGGATCACCTGCCCTGCGAGCATGACACGAGGGTGTTCAAGATCGATTTGTGACGAAAGACCTGAACACCCTTGCTACCGCACCTACGTGAAGTATTGGTGACCTTCGGGAGGACCGGCATGTGGCCTGCCTTGGCCTGATGACTAATCGGCGCGTGCTCAGTCAGTCGATGGGCGAGAACTCAGCGGGGCGTTTCCTCTACACCCTCAAGGTCAGGCGAGAGCGCTCGCGGCCGTGACGGCGTCGTGCTCGTCGTTGAAGTAGTGGAAGCCGAAGCGGACCCGGTCGCCCAGAGCGGTGGCCCGCACGCCGCGCTCGCGCAGCCGTATGGCGATGCCGTCGGCCTGGCCAGTGCGCAGGACGACGATGTGGGAGGCGGGACCGTGCGTCACCCTCCGCAGGCCGACGGCCTCGGCCCGCTGGGTCAGCTCGCCTGCGAGGGCGAGGCAGTGCCGTTCGACGCGCTCGGCGTCCAGCGAGCCGAGCAGCCGCAGCGCGGGGATCGCCCCGACCCAAGAAAACCAGGCCGGAGAGGCATCGCAGCGCGCGGCGTCGGGCGCCAGATCCGCGGGACCGCCGAAATAGCCGTGCGGCGGGCTCGTCGACTTCCAGCTGGGCGCCAGAGCTCGTAGCCCGTCGATCCGGTCTGATCGGGTGACCAGCCAGGCGGCACCGCGTGGGCACAGCATCCACTTGTAGCCGTGCACGGCGAAGTAGTCGGGGCGGATCCGGGTGGCGTCGAAGCGGAGCGCCCCGAGCGACTGGGTCAGGTTGACGAACAGCCGCGCGCCCACCCGGTCGGTCGCGGCGCGCAGGGCCGCCAGGTCGAGCCGCTGCCCCTCCCTGCTGGTCACCTCGCTCACCGCCAGCAGGGAGACCCGGTCGTCCAGCGCGTCGACCAGGTCCTCCACCCGCGTCACCCCGTCCCGTGTGGGCACCGCCACCACCTCGTGCCGTGCCGACCAGGGAAACAGGTTGCTGCGGAACTCCTCGGCAGGCACCACGATCCGGCCGGGCGGCAGCGAGGCGGCGACCGTGGCGGCGGCCTCGGCGAGCGACCCGAGCGTCGACACGGTGGCCGGATCCACACCGGTGAACTCGGCGAACAGGGTGCGGGCCGTGGCGGCGGCCGCGTCCCAGTCCTGCCAGGAGAAGTCGCCGCAGGACCAGGCCGACAGGGTCTCTCGCAATGCCTCGACCACGGGCCGCGCGCCGGGCGGCGCGCCGGGGGTGTCGAGCCACACCGTCGATGCGAGCGCGGGGAACAGCTCGCGGAACTGTGCCGGGGTCATCGGAGCGGGACCGCTACCATGCCCTCGATCTCCACCGCCAGCTCGGGGGTCGCCAGCGCGGCGACCACCGCGAGGGAGTGCGCGGGCCAGTCGCCGTCCGGATACCACCTGCTGAACACCTCCTGGCGGGCGGCTCTGCAGCCGTCCAGGTGCTCGGTGCCCGCCACCAGCGTCATCAACTTCACCAGGTGCTCGGGTCCGACGCCGAGCGAGTCGAGCAGCCGCTCGATGTTGGCGAAGATCTGCCGCGTCTGCGATCGCGCGTCAGGGCCTGCCAGAGTGCCATCGTCCAGCACGCCGACCTGGCCGGAGACGAAGACCAGCTCGTGGTCGGCCGGCACGCTGGCCAGATGGCTGTACTGGCCGATGGGCGCGGCGATGGCGGCCGGGTTCCAGCGGTGGATCATAGGCGGTCTCTCTTCTCGCGACGCGTTCATCCAGGTCCACGCTAGACGCAAGCCCTCACTAGCCCGGGCCATCCGCGAGACTGATTTCACATAGTCGAAAAATGGTTTCACCCTGGTGCGAAGACCAGGGCGCGGGCGGCACAGTGGGACCATTCCGAAGGAGGTGACCGACGATGCCCGAGCAGCACAGCGACGACGAGCGGGAGAAGACGACCGTGCTCCACACGCTGGAGCGTGGCCTGCTCGTGCTCGAGGCCGTCGCAGCCGCCGAGGGCGCCGCGACCGCGAAGGTGCTCAGCCGCCAACTGGGCCTCAAGCTCGGCACCTGCTACCACCTGCTGCGCACTCTGGTGGCAACCGGTTACCTCGTCCGGCTCCCCGGCGGCTGCTACGACGCCGGTCCGCGCGCCGCATCGCTGAGTCGGCACCTGCAGCAACGGGCGGGGCCTTCGCCCGAGCTCGCGGTCATCTTGACCAGGTTGCACAACAAGACCCAGGAGGCGTCGTACCTGTCCGGGTGGCGTCACGGCACGCTCACCATGCAGCACTACCTGTCAGGCCTGCACGCCGTGAGCGTCGGCGGCCTCGACGTCGGCTACACCGGGCACATGCACGCGCGCGCCTCCTGCAAGGCGGTGCTTGCCTTCCTGCCCGAGGAGCAGGTGGCCGCCATGTTCGAGGGTGTGGAGCTCGCGCCGCTCACCCCGAGGACGATCACCGACTACGACGCGTTCGTCGCCGAGCTGGCGCAGATACGCCGACAGGGTTACGCCCTGGACCGTGAGGAGTTCAGCGAGGGCGTGTCGTGCGTGGCCGCCCCGTTCTTCGACGGCTCGGGATCTCCGGTCGGCGCGTTCACAGTGTCCGTTCCGATGACCCGCTTCCTCCCACGGCAGACGTGGTTGACCACGGAGGTCCGTGAAGCCTCCTCGATCGCGACCGGGCTGCTGCGTACCGGCCGGTTGACGGTGCCGTCGGCCGTGCGCTGAGCGTCACGGGCTCTGCCCGGATCATTACGACGAAAGGAGCGTGGGTATCCCCATGCCCGAAACAGCCAGGTTGCTCGATTTCCTCGAGTCGATGCGGCGGATCAGGTTCTTCGAGGAAGAGGTCGCCCGGCTGCGGGCAGCCGGTGACGTGGTCGGCTCGGTCCACCTGTGCAACGGTCAGGAAGCGATCTACGTGGGAGCCTGCGCGGCGCTCGACCTGACCAGGGACGTGGTATTCCCCACCTACCGCGGGCACGGATGGACGCTGGCCTGCGGGGTGCCGCCGTACCCGCTGTTCGCGGAGCTGCTCGGACGCGAAAGCGGGATCAACGGCGGCCGCGGCGGGTCGGCGTATCTCACGGCGCCCGACTACGGCATGTACGGCGAGAACTCCATTGTGGGCGCGGGCGCGCCGATCGCGGCCGGTGCCGCGCTGGCCGCCACCTTCGACGGGTCGGGCCGCGTCGCCGTGGCCGCCTTCGGGGACGGCGCGATGAACCAGGGCGCCGTGCATGAGGCGATGAACTTCGCCGCCGTGCGCCGGCTCCCGGTGATCTTCCTCGTGGAGAACAACCTGTACTCGGAGCTGACCCCGATCTCCGCCATGGCGCGGGTGGATACGCTGTTCAGACGTGCCGCGCCATACGGCATGCCGGGCGCGCGAATCGACGGCAACGACCCGCGCGCGGTCGAGCAGGCGGTCGCCGAAGCGGTCCGGCATGCGCGGGAGGGCCGTGGCCCGGTGCTGCTGGAGGCCATGACGCAGCGCATCGTCGGTCACTACATCGGTGACGCTCAGCACTACCGGCCCGCGGGGGAGCTCGATCGGGCACGCGCGGAGGAGCCGATCGCGCGGCTCCTTGAGGTGCTCAAGCAGGCAGGGGTGACCGAGCCGGAGCTGGAGACCCGCTCCGACCGCGTTCGCGCCGAGATCGCCGAGGCGTCGCGGCGCGCGCTGTCGGACCCGCTCGCCGATCCCTCGACCGTACTGGAGCACCTCCATGCCTGAGTTGACCTCGCGCCTCTCCTACGCCGAGGCCGTGAACGCCGCGCTGCACCGCGCGCTGGCCGAGGATGGGACGACCCTGCTCTTCGGCGAGGACGTCGCCGTCCCCGGTGGTGTCTTCGGCGTGACGAAGGGGCTGCGCCAGCAGTTCGGGGAGCGGGTGTTCGATACGCCCATCTCCGAGTCCGCCATCCTGGGCGGCGCCATCGGTGCCGCCATGTTCGGCGCCCGGCCGATCGCCGAGATCATGTGGGCGGACTTCTCACTGGTCGCGCTGGACCAACTGGTCAACCAGGCGGCCAACGTCCGCTACGTCTCCCGTGGCAGGGTGGGCGCGCCCATCACCGTACGCACGCAGCAGGGCCACGCTCCCGGCGCCTGCGCCCAACACTCACAGAACCTCGAGGCGTTCTTCGCGCACGTGCCGGGGCTTCGGGTGTGCATGCCCGCCACCCATCAGGACGCCTACGACCTGCTGCTGTCCAGCATCTGGTGCGACGACCCGGTGGTTGTGATCGAGAACAGGACCCTCTATCACGCCGGCAGGCAGGACATCCGGATCGGCGGCCAGGTGCGGCCCATCGGCGGAGCCCGGATACGCCGGCCGGGCGCCGACGTGACCGTGGTGACCTGGGGCGCCATGCTGCACCGCGTGCTCGATGCCGCGGACCGCCTCGCCGCGCTGGGGTTCGAGGCGGAGGTCGTCGACGCCAGGTGGATCAGGCCACTGGACCTCGACACGGTGCTGGCCAGCGTCAAACGCACCAGGCGACTTGTCGTGGCGCACGAGGCCCACGTCACCGGCGGGGTGGGCGGCGAGATCGTCGCCGCGGTGGCCGAGGCTGGGATACCGCTGCGGCGGCCCCCGATCCGGGTCGGCGCCCCGCCGACCCGGATCCCCGCCGCGCCGGCACTGGCACAGGCCGTCATCCCGTCCGCCGACACCATCGCCGAAGCACTGGCTCTCGCGGTCTCGCCCGGCGAGACCCGATGAAAGAGGAGATCATGGGAGACTTCATAGCCGTTCACCAGACGGCCAGACCACAGGGAGCGCCGACGCCGGACGCGTTCGCGTTCGTCACCGGCCCCGTCCCCTCACCCGCCCAAGGGACGGCCTTGGTCGAGACCTCTACCTGTCGGTAGACCCCTACATGCGCGAATGCATGGACGGAGAATGGGAGCTGAACAGCCCGCTGGAAGGACGCTCGATCGGGCGCGTCATCGCGTCGAGGGATCCCCGGCTAGCCGTCGGCGACCTGGTCTTCCACCGCAAGGGGTGGCGGACGCACGCCGTGGTCGGCCCAGACGAGGCCCGCGTCCTGCCCCGGGCGGACGGTGTTCCCGCCAGCGCCTTCCTGAGCCTGCTCGGCGGCACGGGGCTCAGCGCCTACGTGGCGCTCACGCGCGTCGCCAAGCTCCAGCCAGGGGAGTCACTGTTCATCTCCGGAGCCGCCGGCGGCGTGGGCACCGCGGCCGGGCAGCTCGCCCGTATCCTGGGTGCCGAACGGGTGATCGGCAGTACGGGATCAGCGGCCAAGGTCAAACACCTCACCGAGAACCTGGGCTTCGACGCGGCCTTCGACTATCACGAGGGTCACGTCGCCGAGCTCCTCGCGCGGACGGCACCTGAGGGTGTCGACGTCTGCCTGGAGAACGTCGGCGGCGAGCATCTGGAGGCGGCGATCAGCGGCGTGCGCGCCCACGGCCGTATCGTGTGGTGCGGCGCGGTGTCCACCTACAACGACCTCGGCCGCCCGCCGGCCGCCCCCCGCAACCTGTACGACGTGGTGGGCAAGAGCATCCGCCTGGAAGGCTTCCTCGTGCGCGAGTACGGGCATCTGCAGGCCGAGCTCGAGGCACTGCTCATCCCGCACATCCAGTCGGGCAGGGTCAAAGTGGATCAGACCGTCGTCGCCGGGTTCGACCGCGTCGTTGACGCTTTCATCGGCATGCTCGGCGGGCGCAACACGGGCAAGATGATCGTCCAGCTCGCAGAGGGGTGAGCGCGAAAATCGGTGGTTCACGATCCCGGACGGGTCGTGGGAGCCCTGCAGCTCACCGGTGAGGACTCCAGGCCGAGGCCGGCGGCCAGACCGAGGCCGCGGTCGCATCCTGGCCTCGATCCGGGACGAGACCCTGCGCTGGCGGAAGATCAAGGAGCCGCCGGAGGATCCCCGCACCGGGCAGCACCGATGGACCGTCGACACCGCCAACCGGGAGGTCGGCCGCAGCGTCGACTCTCCGTTCACCGTCTCGGAGTGGTCCGCTCAACGGTGGCGGTGCCTGCAATGGGTCAAGGACAAGGCCGCCCTGGAGCACCTAACCCCGCTCACCTGGACCCCGAAAGAGGGGTATCGGTTTTCCGCCGACCCCGCCGAGTGGATCAGCTACGAGCGGCACCGATTCCACACCGAGCTCACCCGGATCACTCGGCTGATCACCGCGACCGTCGGGCCACACGCTGGCGCGCGCCCCAACGACAAGTTCGCCAGGACCATCCTGGCCCAGCTTGAAGGCGTCCGCGCCACGTATGAGTCGCTGGTCACCGACCAGTCGTGAGCATCTGAGATCGGCCGTTTCCAGGGCTGTCCGCATCCAGCCCTGCTGCCCATCCTCCCGTTGCACTGCCGTCTGGGGTTGAGTCATGCGCGGACGCCACTACCCGTCCGACGCCACCGCCGCCGAATGGGCGCTGCTGGAGCCGTTGCTCCCTACGCCGGCCTGCCGCACCAAGCGCGGCGGCCGCCCCGAGGCCCATCCACGCCGCGAAATCGTGGACGCGATCCGCTACATCGTCGACAACGGCTGCTAGTGGCGTGCCCTTCTTGCCGACTTTCCACCATGGCGTACGGTTTACGGGTTTTCGCGCGCTGGGCGCGCGCCGGTGTCGTCGCCATCCGCGACCACCTGCGCGAGCAGGTTCGGCTCCGGGCGGGACGCTGCCGCGCCCCGGTGACCGCGATCGTCGGCTCCCAATCGGTCAAGGCCGCCGAGACCGTCTCCCGCTCCAGCCGCGGCTACGACGCCGCCAAGAGGATCAACGGCAGGAAGCGGCACCTCGTTGTGGACACCTGCGGCATGCCGCTGATGGTGATGGTGACCCGCGCGGACAATTCCAACCGAGCCGTTGCCCGTGACCTGCTGCTGCGGATCCGGCTGCGGCATCCCCAGCTCACCCTCACTTGGGCCGCAATCACCGTGATGTCGCGGTGGCTCACCCGCCGATCACCTCGGCGGAACGCCCTGGTTGCCTAACGACCAGCCATTACGCCCACTGGCACATACCGGACATCAGTAACGGCTAACCGTTGTGATCGTCCTGCCGGCGGGGCTCAGGCTGCCGGGCTCGTTAGGCCCGGACCCGGCACCGCGCCGAACAGAACACCGCATCCATGCGGCGCCGCACCCACGCCCACACCGCCACACCGCACCCCGGGCAGCGTGCCCACGCCGTCATCCGCGCACGCCACGCGTCCTCCTGCTCAAACCATGCCGCGGCCTCAGCGGAAATCACCGCCGCCGCCAGCATCTGCCGCTGAAGGGCACGCTTGCGCGCGCGATAGGCCCGCATCCCGCACGCCGGCAAGCAATACCGCCGCCGCACCATGGATCCGGCCGACAACGGACAGCCGCCGCACCGCGCATCTTCCGGCCTTGCCAACCACAGGGCCATCCTCCGCCATCACTACGGCGACGGCCGGCGGCTCGACGACATCATTCCTGAGCCGGGCTGCTCCCCAGCAGCTCGGTCGCCGAGCGGGAGTACTCAGTGAGGTGCCGAGCCGTCCGTTCTCGCGAAAGTTGCTACGTTTCTCGGCCCCATGGTCTGTTCACCGGGTCTGATCCACCGGGCGACTCTGCTACCGGTCGCGGGCCATGGCGGAGGTCTTGCGCGCCATCGCCCGCCCGGGCTCACCACCACAACCAGCTGAACTCCAGCAGCCAGGCCCTCGGGCCTGGCTGCTCCCGTGTGGCCCCGCCAACAACCGTCCGGCAGTGACACCGACGGCACGGTTGCAATCTCAGCTCGTCTCCTGCTCGCCCCTGTCGAGGTATTGGTTCGGCATGATCTCAAAGAACTCGATGTCGAGGCTGTCTTCTGGACGGCCGACCGTACTCGCCAGGACGGCGCGTGCTCGTGCGGCCGCGCTCTCGTAGGACGACGACGGCGGTATCGCCAACGCCACCGGAAGGTCCTCCTGGGCGGGGAACTGGGTAAGCCATTGGTCGCCGTCGAAGACGGCAGCTCCCCCATAGATCGGCACGTCGCCGCTCCCGTCGTGTCCGAAAAGGTGCACATCCACGTCGTCAGGGGCAGTACCGAGGATGGTGGCGAGTTTGCTGCTGACTTCGTGGAACAGATCCGCGTCCGAGTCTGTGACCACGACCACGTCGGGCCGGTCCGGCACCTCGACTCTGGCACGGTAGCGGGCACCATCTCGGGTGATGATCCCGAAGTAGATATTGCCAACGATGTTCACAAAACCTCCGAAGTACTCGCGCTGCTGTCCTGGCAGTCCACACTCGCTCCAGATCGGCAAACGGCGCATCCAGCTTGATCGACTCAGGTGGCTCAGCCACCCCAATGCCCGACGGGTGAACCGCCGTCAACTACAGGTTTGGCGATGACCCGACCAGAACCGGCCCGTGCCCCCCGCCGCGCACCTGCGCCGCAGGCCACCATGGAAAGAGTGGCGTCAACAGCGCCAAGCTCTCCTGGCGGCTTCGATTGGATCACCCACCGAGGTCCGGTCCTTGGCCCGGTAGCCGTCAAAGATCCGGTCGACGGCCGTCCAGCCCAGCCAGGCGGCGGCACCAGCCGTTCGACCTCCCGGTAGTGGTCAATCCGTACCCGGTCCCAGGCGTGGATGACGCGACCGTCGCCGACACACAGCCCGACATGTCCCCAGTCCCGCACCTCGCCATCAATCGGCCCGCGGCAGGCGTAGAAGGCGAACGCTCCGGTAGGCGGCTCACCAGTATTACGGGCGGCCCCGTTCAGGTCTGCCGATTCTTGAGCGTGATCACTGCCGAAGATCTCGACGCTGTTGGAGCGCTCGTAGGCGTCCTCGACGAAGGCCAGGCAACGGGTGGCATAGCCCGTCGTGTCGAGATAAGCCTCTGCCAGGCGATGACGTTGGCAATGTGGAGATCTTTAGGGGCATCCATGAGAACCGGACTCTAGCCATCCGAGCCTGCTGTGCGACACCGAATATCGCCTGCGCCTCGCCTGCCCCTTGGCAGACATCGAGCAACCGACCTTCCCGTTCAACCGCGGGCTCAGCGGGGGGTGTTCAGTTGCTGACTGGTGTGGATGTCTGTGGCCTCGGTTCAACGGTCGTGGTCGAGGTGGCCGAGGATCCCGGTCAGGTGTGTGATGAGGGATGTGGCTCCGGTGAGCCTGCTTGCAGGGGTCAGGGCGATGTAGCCGACGACGGGCATGCCGGCGGCTTTCGCGGCGCGGACGCCGTTGGGGCTGTCCTCGACGACCAGGCAGTCGCGCGGGTCGCTGCCAAACGAGGCCGCGGCATGGAGGAAGAGATCGGGGGCGGGCTTGCCGACGCCGCCGACGTCCTGGGCGCTGAAGACCACCCCGGGCGGCAGCAGGGGGCGCAGGCCCGTCCGGTCGAGGGTGAGGTCGATCCAGGCGTGGTCGGAGGAGGATGCCAGGCAGTAGGGGATGCCGCGGCGCCGCAGCTCGGTCAGGACGGTGGAAGCGCCCTGGACGGCGGCCAACCCTTGCCTGAAGGCGGTGAACACCCGCTCGTGGCAGCGTGCGGTGAAGTCGGCGGGGAGCGTGCCGCCGTAGCGGTCGGCGACAACCGTGTGGACGGTGCGGGCGGCGTTGCCGAGGAAGTATCGATAGGACTCTTCCAAAGTGAAGGGGAAGCCCAGTTCCGTTAGGTATTCCGACAGCACGCGGTGTGCGGTGGGTTCGCTGTCGACGAGGACGCCGTCGTTGTCGAAGATGACCAGCTTGGGTTTCATGGGTTCTCCGTTCGGGTGAACGTCAGGACGAGGGCGATCACGAGGAATGCGGCGCCGAGGAGGCAGGTCGCGCTCCAGCCACCGGCCGCGTAGACAGAGGGGCCGACGGCCGCGCCGACGCCGCCGCCGAGGGTGTAGACGGTCATGTAGACCGAGGCGAGGCGGGCGCGGGCGTCGTCGATGCCGTAGACGACGCTCATGTTGAGCAGGTGGACGGGGCGGCCGATTGAACAGCAGACTAGGTTTCGCTCGCCCGCTGCGATTGATGGCCAGGCAGCGGGTGCTTACGCTGCGATCTCCGCGGCTGCCATGCGGGTCTCGTTGAGCAGGATGGATAGGTCCTCCGTAGTGGTGGCGGGGTTGAGGAAGCACGCGCGCAGCGCTTCCATGCCGCCGATCCGGGTGCCGGTCAGAAAGGCGCGCCCGCGCTGCTGGACGGCGGCCGGGATCGCGCGGTTGAGGTCATCGACTCGGCCGTCGCGGTTGCCCAGGCGATACCTGAACGCGACGATCGACGTGGTGACCGGGGCCAGCAGCTCGAAGTCGTCCGCCGCCTCGATCATTGCGGCCAGCGTGTGGGCGAGCCGTACCGTCTGGTTGACGAGCCGGACAATCCCGTCCCGGCCGAGGTACGACATCGTCGCCCAGGCTCGCAGCGCCCGGAATGGGCGGGTCTGCTCCGGGCCGTACTCGGAGAACCAACCGAGTCCTGCGGCACTGTCGTCGCGCAGGTAGGCCGGGACCAGGCTGAACGCGTCGCGCGACGATGCCCGGTCGCGCAGGAGGACACAGCCGCAGTCGACCGGGACGCCGAGCCACTTGTGCGGATCCAGCGCTAGCGAATCGGCCCGTTCGATGCCCGCGTAGGCTGCCGCGGCGCCGTCGGCGAGAACACCGAGTGCCCCGTAGGCGCCGTCAACGTGGAACCACAAGCCGCGGTCTGCGGCGACATCGGCGATCTCCTCCAGCGGATCGACGGCGCCGGTGTTGACGGTGCCCGCGCTCGCCGCCACGCAGAACGGGCGCAGCCCTGCCTTGGCGTCCTGGGCGATCAAGGCGCGCAACGCGTCGACATCCATGCGGAACCGGCCGTCCACCGGGACCACCCGTACATGGCGGGCACCCAGGCCGAGCAGCTCAGCGGCCTTGCGCAGGCAACTGTGCCCTTCCGCAGACACATACATCACCATTGGCGGCTGGCCGCAGAGCCCTTCTTCGCGGGCGTCCCATCCGTCCTGCCGCGCGGCACGCTGGCGGGCCGAGGCGAGGCCGATGATGGTGGCCATGGAGGCGCCGCTGGTCAGCAGCCCGCCACCGGCGGTGTGGGGGTAGCCTGCCAGATCCGCCAACCAGCGCACCACGGCATACTCCAGCAGCGCCCCTGCGTGCTCGCCGCCGGCACAGCTCGGGTTCAACGCCGCCGCCATCGACGCGACGAGCACACCGGCTGGCGAGGGCGGGGAGTTCACCCAGCCGAAGAACCGGGGATGACCGTTACCCATCGGGTACGGCAGCATCCGGACACGAACGTCATGGACCAACTCATCCAGCGACCGGCCCACGGTGGGCAGATCCTGGCCGGTCAGCCAGGCGCGGTCCTCCTCCGCCACAGGCTGCCACACCCGCTGTTCCCGGACGCCTGCAAGGTAGTCGGCCGTCACATCGACGGCGGCTGCGCCCGCCCGCCGCAGGTCATCCATCGACGTCCTCGACCTGCTGGGTCTGATGTGCCGCCGCTGCCGTGTGCAGGTCCATCACCAGGTAGTACACACACTCCGAACCCGCGTCATTGACGAACCCGTGCCGGCAGTTGCCGGGGTAGTACACCGAGTCCCCAGCATCCAACATGTACCTCTCGCCATCGATCGTGAGGGTCAACCGGCCCGACTCCACGGCCACGTACTCGCGTGAGCCCGGCGGATGCGGTGAGAACTCGCCGGCATCGACGCCGGGTTCCAGGATGGTGCGCATGAACTCGAATTCCACGCCCGGCAGCACCGGGGACAGGATGCGGCGCTCCCAACCCGCCTGATCATGCACTACCCGCTGCCGCGCTTTGCGCAGAACCACTGCCTCTTCGCCGCGTGACTCGTCCAGCAGTCGGGCGATCGAGGTGCCCAGCGCGGTGGCCAGCCGATCGAGGACCAGCACGGTCGGCGTCTTCGCGCCCCGCTCCACATCGGACACCATGCTCCGGCTGACGCCGCTCAATTCGGCCAGCCGTTCCAGTGCGAGGCCACGGGCACGGCGGTGGGCGCGAAGCCGCGCACCCAGGTCCGCCATCGACAACCCACTGAACAACATCCCGCCGCCTTCCATCACTATTCCACTATAGTAGCGAATCCTCCTCTATAGCGGAATACGCTTGTCGTGGGCACCCGTGGGCGCCAGCCCCGATGGTGTTCAATGGGAGAGACCGATGAACTGGGAACAGCTGCCTGCCAACCTGCCGGTGTCGCTCGATGATGGCGGCGCCGACCACCTGCCCACGGATCGGCGTACGGTGCTGAACGCCCGAGGCCTGCGGGTTCCGCGACCATCGCGCGGAGCTGACCGCCGCCGGCACGGTGGGTGTACGGACCCTCCGGTCAGGACGTCGACTACTAGCAGGAGGCCGTCACGCGGCTACGCCTGCCATTCCCGCTCGTCTCCGACACCACCCCGCTGCTCGCCCGACGACTCGTCCTACCCAGCTTTGCCATCGGCGGCCTTCGTACAGGCGGCTCACACTCGTCATCCGTGGCGGCCGGATCGAGCACGTCTTCTACCCGATCTTCCCGCCCGACCGCCACGCCCAGCAGGTCCTCGACTGGCTGCACGCCCATCCGACGAGTACGCCGAGCACGCCGCGGGGCGATGTATACGCGTGGCCGGGCTCACGCTGCGGCGCTCATCCCGCATCTTTTAAGATCATCAGCTTCTGCGGGTCGGGGAACGGCACGAAGCCGACCTTGGCGTACACCTCGTGGGCGTCGACCGTGGACAGGATCACCCGCTTGAGCTTGTAGGGGGCGAGGTGATCGCGAACCACGGCGGCCAGCCAGGTGCCCAGACCTTTCCCGCGGTGGGCCTGCTCGACGTAAACATCGCAGAGCCACGCGAAGGTGGCCAGGTCAGTGACGACGCGGGCATAGCCGACCTGCTCCCCGCCGGGCCCGTAGAGGCCGAAGTTCACAGATGCGCGGATGGACTGTTCGATTGTCTCCCGGGTGCGGCCCAGAGCCCAGAACGCATCGGTCGAAAGCCAGTGGTGGACCAAGCCGACATCAAGACGATCTGAGTCCGTGTTGACTTCGTATCCATCCTCTCTGCGTGTGATCACAGAGTCGCGTGCTAGTTCTCGCATCGCAGCCCAGCCAGTCGTGAGGCTACCCAGCGGTGGCCACATGTGCATCTCAGATAGCACACGACACCTTCGGAGGTGTAGTGAGACGATTCGACCTTCGCACACATGCCAGGCCGGCCGCAGCTCAGACAGCGCTCGGGTGGACGGTGGTCTTCGGGCAACGGCATGGCTCCTCCAGGCGCAACGCTTCGCCGTGATCATCCGGTCACGTTCATCGCCCATCCTGCGCGAGAGGCTTGCATCAGAACAAGTGGCTCTTGCTGACGCTGGGCATAAGCAGAACCGATGCCTGGTCACCGCAGTGGAATGACGGCCAACAGACGACGCTTCGCGATCAAGAAGCCGGATCTGCGCCCACGGCTACCATGTCGGCACGCTGACGCTCCGGCCCCACCACCGTTCATGACCTGCTCAATGCCGAAGGCTCAGTGCCGTACGGGTCAAGGGCGCACCCTGCTCAGAGCCGTCCTCACGCGGGGCCGCGCAGTTGCGGCGTTCAGTTCGCCTGGCCCCAGCCGGTGCGCTCCGGCCGCTCGATCTGCCGGCCCGCTTCGGCGAACAACGCGTCGAACTCGGCCTCGCGCAGCGGCTGCTCGGCGGTGGGCGGCGTGCACGCAGTGGTGACGTCGAAGGCGACGAACGCGCAGCAGGCATTCTCCCGCGTGGCCAGGTCTCGTACCTGTTCTTCGACGCCGGGATCGGAGCGCAGCCGGAAGCGGATGCGGGCCCGTTCGCGCAGGAACTCACCAGGCGCAGGAGGCTGATGGCGGCAGGAACCGGCGGCGCGGTGTTCTCAGGCGACCCAATGTGGTTGTCGGTTGGTGGACGGGAGTGGGAGGCCGTCGGCGAGTGCGGTGGCCATGCGGTGCACAGCCTCGCGCAGGGTATCGGGGGGTGTTGTGTAGGGGATGCGGAGGCGTTGTTCGAAGATGCCGGGGTCGGTGGCGAAATAGGCGCCGCCCTCGATCCGCACGCCGTAGTCCAGCGAGCGCTCAGCCAGCGCCGAGGCGATGGGCTCGCCCAGGTCGACCCACAGTGACAGACCGCCGGGTGGTGACTGCCAGGTCCACTGCGGGATGTGCTCGGCGAGGGCGGCGGCCAGGGCCGTACGCTGCTCGCGCATGCGTTCCAGACGGGGCGGCAACAGTTCTACCGCCCGAGTCAGCAGGTCGAGGGCCAGGAGTTGGTCCAGGACCGAGCCGCCCAAGTCGGTGGCGATCCGCTGGGCGGCGAGCTCGGTCACCAGACGGGAGGGGGCGCGCAGCCAGCCGATGCGCAGGCCGCCCCAGTAGGTCTTGCTCATCGAGCCGATGGTGATGACCTGTCCGGCCCCGCTGGGCGTGGCGTGGGAGGCGAAGGGCGGCGGGGCGGGGACGTCGAGGGCGAGGTCGGCCAGGGTCTCGTCGATGACGAGCCAGGTGCCGGTGCGCTGAGCGGCGCGCAGGCTGCGGGCGCGTTCTTGCTCGGGCATGAGGAGACCGGTCGGGTTGTGGAAGTCGGGGATCAGGTAGGCGAGTTGGGGTACCACTTCCCGCAGGGTGGACTCGATGACCTCGATGTCCCAACCGGTGTCGGACACCGGGACTGACACGGTGCGAAGTCGGGCTCGACGCATAGCGTCCAGAGCGTTCGGGTAGGACGGATTCTCGACCATGATCCGGTCGCCAGGTGTGGACAGGAGCCCGAGGACCAGCGTGAGGGCGTGCTGGGCGCCGGAGGTCACCAGGATCTGTTCGGGCACGGTGGCCAGGCCCCGCTGGGTGAAACGCTCGGCGATGACGGCACGCAGGTCCGGCAGGCCGAAGGGGTAGTAGCCGGGCCCGTGCGTGTGCTCGGCCAGTCGAGGGGCGACGTGGCCGAGGGCGTCGACGAGCAGCTGCTCCGGCAGTGCGGGGGCGGCCCTGGCCAAGTCGATGGCGGTGTCCCGCGGGGCGAGGACCCGGGCGACGCCGGTGGGGGTACGGCCCTCGGGTAGCGCGGTCCAGGTGCCGGAGCCCTGGCGGCTGCGGGCGTAGCCGCTCTGGCGCAGCAAATCGTAGGCGGCGGTGATGGTGGGCCTGCTGGTGTTCAGGGCGGCGGCCAGTTCCCTCTCGGCGGGAAGTCTGGCGTGCAATGCGATCCGTCCGTCGAGGATCAGCGCGCTGATCGCCTGGGCCAGGTGGCGGTAGACGGGTCTGGCTCCCGCCGGGTCGGGCAGCATAGCGGCGAGCTGCCGGCTTCCCAGCGTCCGTTTGGGGCGGTCCACCCTGTCCGTGGTCCGGAACGGTATTGAGTCGGCCATGCCACTCTCCAGTGATTGGCTATGCTCTTGCGGCCAATCAATGTACAGAATCGCCGCCGGTGGCATTGAGACACGAGCACGCCGGAGGCGACTGGTATGGAGCAGGAGATGGATCGCGGGGAGTGCGAACTGCGGCACACCCATGGGGAACGCGCCGTAACGGCACGGGCACCCATCCATGGCGACCGGCTGAAGATCGCGCTCGTCGACGCCGGAATCGGACTGCTTGCGGCGGCCGCCGCGGTACGCCGTCTGCGCCCCGACGCCGATCTCGTCCTCTCCTCGGACCCCGACGGCATGCCCTGGGGACCGCGCGCGCCGCAGGACATCGCCGCCCGCGCGCTCGCCGTCGCCGAAGCAGCTGCCGCGCACCGCCCAGATGCACTGATCGTCGCGTGCAACACCGCCACTGTGCACGCCCTGCCCGCCCTGCGCGCCCGCTTCGAACCCGACGTGCCGGTCATCGGCACGGTCCCGGCGATCAAACCGGCTGCCGCAGGCGGCGGACCGGTCGCCGTCTGGGCCACGCCCGCCGTCTCCGGCAGCCCTCAGCTGCGCGGCCTCATTGACGAGTTCGCCGATGGTGTGAGCGTCACCGAGGTGCCATGCCCTGGACTCTCCGACGCCGTCGAGTACGCGGACGCGGCGGCCGCCGCCCTCGCGGTCGCCGCCGCGGCAGAGCGCACTCCGCACGACGTCAGGGCCATCGTTCTGGGCTGCACCCATTACGAACTCATCGCCGAGCGCATCCGCGCGGCTGTGCAGCAGCCTGGTATGCCACCTCTCATCCTGCACGGTTCGGCCGGCGCGGTCGCGGCCCAGGCGCTGCGTCGGATCGGCGAGCAGCCCGCCCCCGAGGCGGCTGCCGAGGGCATCCTGACCGTGATCCGCAGCGGGCGCAGCGCTGCGCTTCCAGCAGCGGCGCTGGCCTACAACGAAGGCCGACTGCTGCAGGGCCGTCAGGTCTGCGCGCTGGGGGCACGTCCTTGAGCAGCGACGCTCCATATCCCCGTCCCAACGTTCCAGAACATCCCGTCGCGACTGCCCTGGCACCGAGCACTCGCCCGTCTCCACCGCCGCTCAGCTACGTCCCTCTCGGTGAGAGTCCGTTGAGACGCCTTCCCCAACTGTTCATCGGCCTCGCCCTGTACGGATTCAGTCTTTCCGCGATGGTCCGGGCCTCGCTGGGCGTCAACCCCTGGAGCGTCCTGTACGAAGGGCTCGCCCGTCACACGTCCCTGAGTTTCGGCACGATCAGCGCCGCCCTCGGGGTTCTCGTGCTCTTGCTGTGGATTCCCCTCAAGCAAAGGCCGACGTTCGGCACCGTGGCCAACATCGTCGTCCTGGCGTACGCATCGGATCTTGGCCTCTTGCTCATCCCGCAGCACCTCGGCTTGCCGGCCCAGGTCGGCCTGCTGGTCGGGGGTGTCCTCCTCAACGGGTTTTCTGTCGCCGTCTATGTCGGGGCGCGCTTTGGACCTGGGCCTCGGGATGGGCTGATGACCGGGGCGTCCGCTGCGACCGGGCGCTCCATCCGCCTCATCCGCACCCTGATCGAGATCGCCGTGCTCGCCGTGGGCTGGCTGCTGGGAGGAAGCGTGGGCGTCGGCACTGTGCTCTACGCACTCACGGTCGGTCCGACCGCCCAGTTCTTCATGCTCAGGTTTGCCTACCGCAGTCGCGACGCTGGCGATCAGCCTCGGTAGCAAGGGTGTAGCGGCGCGCTGTCTCCAGCGAATGCCCCAGGATGTCGGCGATCATCACGACGTCGTACCCCTGACGGGCGAGCGCACGCTTGCCTGGCCCGGCGAAGTACCGGTCGACGTGCGGGGGCTTGAGCTGCCATGGCGGAAGTCCGTAGTGTTCGCACAGTTCGATGACCGACGTCGTCAAGCCGTCCAGCGTGGAGGCGGCGAGCCCGGCCGCGTCCCGCGCCCACTGGTAGCGAGATCCGCCGGAGAGCGCGCCCGCCCTTGGCACAGAAGTCTGACCGGCGCCCCACCTGGTAAGACCTGAGAGCTCCGCCCTAGCGAGAGGGATGCGGCTACTCCAGCATCGTGATCAACTTTTAGTTCAGAGAAGCCATGTCAGGTGTGCTGCCTCGGTACTACCGGCCTGAGCGGGCGGTGGCCGCTGACGCGTCGGTGTCGTGGGTGGTGGTTGATGAGGATCTCGGGCTTCATGTCGAGGCGTGCACGTATCTGGCGGGGCTGCGTGGGGCAAGGCGGGCGTTCAACACCGAGAAGACGTACGCGGGCCGGATCGCTTTGTACTTGTCGTACTGCCGGGGCTACGGCGTGGACTGGTCGAGCCCGAGCCTGGCGCAGCTGATGGCGATGATGCGCTGGCTGGTGAACGAGCCGATGCCGGCGCGCTCGCGCAGGCCGGGGGCGACGGCGCGCTACCGCAGCGAGGGCACCGCGAACGCGATTATGGGACGGTCGGGGAGTTCCTGTCGTGGTGCTGCCTGCAGGTGGATCAGGATGGTCTGCAGCCAGGCGTCTGCGCGCAACCTCGCGCTCTCGTCGGCCGAGGAGGCGAGCCCATGCAAGATGTCGGTGTATCAGCCGCCCTTTATGGCTTGCAGTCGGCGGGCGCGCTGCGCGGCGGTGGGCTGATTCTTGGGCATGATCGGCTCACGTCCCCGGCGGTCCCCCACGCCGACCGCCGGATCGTCAGGTCCGAATCCAAGGCATCAATCTGCGCGGGACCCGAAGGCCCTTGAAACCGGGAATCGGTGTCGGCGAAGGCGTGGGACCTCGACGACGGCCCGGGGCGTGCGCGGCTTGCCCGGCGCCCACCTTACTGCCTGGCCCATGCTGGCAACTAGGAGTACGACATGGCGGTCCTGTTCGCAATCGGATCGAATCTGGACGCACGTATGCTCCACGCTCCCGGAGATCAGCATGTCAGCGCCATCGACGTTCGGCTGGAACCTTTGGGCCGCCGCAGGTGCGGTCGCGATGTACCAGCCCCGCCACAGCGCGCTGCAACATCTTGCCAAAGCCGGACGCACCGCACCCGAACTGCACGCCAAGTCCCGCCAGCCTCGGCCGCTACGTCCGCCTCGGCGAGGAGACCTCCGCCCGCACCACGGCCGAACACGACCTGGCGGCCCGGCGACGCCAACGCTGAGAACTGGGTCCTACGCCACTCGGCGCGTTTTTGGCGTACTTCGACCACATTCGTTTTGTAGTGGTGCGGTGCCAAAATCTGCTCCGATCCTCACCAGTCCCGGAGACCGTCTGGTTTCATTCCATGTCGCGCTGACACAGCACGCGGAAGATCGTGAGGATGTAGGCATGAGTTCATCGCAGCCCCTCGCCGACCCCGGGTCCGAGCCGGACACACAACCTCAGGCGGGGCGGTGAATACTGCTGGCGCGGGGTCCGGCCCCCCATCACCGCACACCCCTGGGTCTGCCCCGGGTCACCGCTACTTGCTCGACAACGCCCGGGTGGAGGCGGGCGAACGGTTCACCTGGCTGGCCGAGCTGTTCGACGGTGTCACACGGGGGCACTTCGACCGGCTCGGAGTGAAGGCGGGCTGGCGCTGCTGGGAAGTCGGTGCCGGAGGCCCCAGCATTCCCAAGGCACTCGCCACGGCCGTCGGACCAACCGGTTACGTGCTGGCCACAGACATCAATCCGGCCTGGTTGGACCCGCACGGCGGGTACGAGGTGCTCCGGCACGACATCGTCGGGGACCCGCCGCCGCAGCCAGGCACGTTCGACCTGGTACACGCCCGGCTCGTGCTCGTCCACGTGCCCGACCGTGCCCGGGCGTTGGCGACGATGGTGGCGGCGCTGCGCCCCGGTGGCTGGCTATTGGTCGAGGACGCCGATACCGAGCTGCAGCCGCTGGCCTGCCTTGATGAGGTTGGCCCGGCACAGCAGCGCGCCAACCGGCTGCGGCGCGCCGTCCGGGAGTTGATGACCCGCCGCGGCGCTGACCTGCGCTACGGCCGTACGCTGCCGCGGGCGTTGCGTGCGGCCGGCCTGGTCGATGTCACGGCGGCCGGCTGCTTCCCGGTCGGCGGGGTAGCCTGCGACCGGCTGGAGACCGCGACGGTGCGCATGGTCCGCGCCGAGTTGCTCGCCGCTGGGTTGGCCAACGACGCCGAGATCGACGCGCACCTGGCCGCCATCGATGCCGGCGAGCTCGACCTCACCCTCGCGCCGCTGATCTCGGCATGGGGACGCTGCCCGGGATAGCCCGCGGCGTCCGGGCCGCGGTCAGCCACAGGCCGGTGAATACGGCGCAGGCCAGCGTCACGGCACCCGCCGCGAGGAAGGCGCTGTTGAGGCCGGATTCGAAGGAGGCGCCGCCAGTCTCCCGGGTGTGGACGATCGCCCCGAGCACCGCCACGCCGAGCACCGCGCCGATCTGCCGGGTGGTGCTGCTGACGCCCGAGGCGAGGCCGCCCTCCTGCGGGCTGACCGCCTGGATGGCGGCCCCGGTCAGCGGCGACATGGTGAGAGCGAACCCGATGCCGAGCGGGGTGACGCGGGTGAGGTCGAGTGTTGTTTCGCGCGGTGGGCCAGGGTGGCTCACCGCGTTGACCGATCCATGGGATCGGCATGGCGGGGACGTTACTGCCGTATTTCCGGGACCGTCAATGCTCCGTGCACTTCAAGTCGCGGAAACAGCCGTGACCTGCCTGCGACGCCCTCACCGTGCTCCGTAACGGCTGAATCACGGCCGCCGCACGAAGCCTTGCCCTGTTGCGACAGTCGCCCTACGCTGACGCCACATGCGTGGATCGATAAATGTTGCGGGGCGTACGTGGTGACAATGGCGGAGGTGGCAGCTCGGGCGGGAGTCACCAAGCAGACCGTCTCCAACGTGGTGTCCGGCAAGAAGGTGCGGCCGGAGACCCTGGCGAAGGTGAACAAGGCGATCGCCGAACTCGGCTACAAGCCGAACCTGGTGGCGCGCTCGCTGCGCACCGGCAGCACGTCGACGGTGGGGCTGTTCGTGCCGTCGGTGGCCAACCCGTTCTATTCGGAAGTGGTCGAAGAGGTGGAGAACCTCCTGGTCGGCCACGGATACAACCTGCTGCTCGCCACGACGCGCGACGATCCCGACTACACCCGGGCCCACCTGGAGAACCTCGCCGCGCGCTCGGTGGACGCACTGCTGGCCGCCGGGGACAACGGCGTCGATCAGCAGCTGCCGATGCTCGCCGCGGCCGACTTCCCGGTCGCGCTGTTCGCCTGGGAGGGGGACCCGCCGACCACGCTCCCGGTGGTGTCCATCGACTACCAGCACGCCGGGTTCCTGGCCGGGTGCCACCTGCGGGATCTCGGCCACCGGAACGTCGCGGTGGTCGCCGACCTCCCCGCGCACACGCCGCGCGTCGTGGGGTTGCGCCGGGCGTTCGCTGCCGACGGGCTGGACGACCGCAAGGTGTTCGCCTGCACCAGCGACGACGCCGCCGGCGGGTTCGCCGCGGCCTGCGCGGCGCTGGACGCGGATCCGGAGCTGACGGCGATCTTCGCCACCCACGACATCCTGGCCATCGGTGCCATCGAGGCGGTGGTCCGGTCCGGGCGGCGGGTCCCCGACGACGTCAGCGTCGTCGGCTTCGACGACATCGCCCAAGTCGGGCGGATCCGACCGGCGCTGACCACGGTCACCTTCCCCAAGCGCGAGATGGCCCAGCAGGCCGTGGAACTACTGCTACGAGCCGTCGACTCCGGCCAGCCGCCGACCAACGTCGTATCGCTGCTGCGCCCGACCCTGACCGTAAGGGACAGCAGCGGCCCCGCCCGGCGCGACCGCTTAGCGCCTGGCACCGCTTGACCCTGCCACGGCACACCCCATGAGCCGCCAGCGCAGTCCTTCCCAGCCGTTTCCCGCCACCACAGGGCATTCCGAGAGGAAACACCTTTACTGATGAACGGCCTCGACCCCAACGCCTACGTCGAAGACCGGTCGCCGGGCACCGGACGGCTGCGCCCGCGCGCCGCGTTCGCCTCCGACCTGCCCACGATCGCGCTCGACGGCGACTGGAGATTCCGACTGGCGTCAGGGCTGGACGACCTCACCGGGGACTTCGCCGCGCCGGACTTCGACGACACCGCCTGGGACCTGCTCGCCGTGCCGTCCTGCTGGCAGATGACCGGCCTGCCCGGCGAGCCGCGCTATGGTGCCCCGGCCTACACCAACGTCCTGTACCCGTTCCCGGTCGACCCGCCGCGGGTGCCCCGGCAGAACCCGACCGGCGAGTACCGCCGCGAATTCGACGTTCCGGACGGGTTCCCGGCATCGGCTGCGGTGCTCCGGTTCGAGGGCGTCGACTCCGCGTTCGCTGTGTGGCTCAACGGGATCCGGCTCGGCGACGGCAAGGGCAGCCGGCTGACGACCGAGTTCGACGTCTCCGCCGGTCTGCGGCCCGGCCGGAACGTACTCGCGGTCCGCGTGCACCAGTGGTCGTCCGGCAGCTACCTGGAAGACCAGGACATGTGGTGGCTGTCCGGGATCTTCCGGTCGGTGTCCGTGGCCGCCCGCGGTGTCGAGGACTTCTTCGTCCACACCGCCTACGACCACACGACAGGCTGGGGCACCCTGTCCGTAGACGTCAACGCCCCGACCCGCGTGTCCCTGTCGGTGCCCGAGCTCGGCATATCCGCCGCCGATCCGGCCGGCCCGCACGTGATCGACCGCATCGAGCCCTGGTCGGACGAGCGGCCGCGCCTGTACTCGGGGGAACTGGTTTCCGAGGCCGGGGAGCGGATTCCGCTGCGCATCGGCTTCCGCACGGTGGCCGTCGTGGACGGCGTGCTGACCGCCAACGGCCGGCCGATCTCGCTACGGGGCGTCAACCGCCACGAATGGCACCCCCTGACGGGACGTACCCTGACCGAGGACGCCATGGTGACCGACGTGCTGCTCATGAAGCAGTACAACATCAACGCGGTGCGCACCAGCCACTACCCACCCGACCACCGTTTCCTGGATCTGTGCGACGAGCACGGGCTGTGGGTGTTCTGCGAGGGCGACCTCGAGACGCACGGCTTCGAGCCGGGCGGCTGGCAGCGCAATCCCAGCGACGACCCCGCGTGGCGCGAGGCGTACCTGGACCGGGCCGCCCGGCTGGTGGAACGCGACAAGAACCACCCTTCGGTCATCGTCTGGTCGCTGGGGAACGAGTCCGGCACCGGATCGAACCTGGCGGCCGCGGCCGCGTGGGTCCGGCACCGCGACGACAGTCGTCTGATCCACTACGAGGGCGACCACGAGAGCTGCGCGTACGTCGACCTGTACTCCCGCATGTACATCGGTGTGGACGAGCTGGCCGCGGTGGGGCGCGGCCAGGAACCTCCGACAGCTGATCCGATTGACGACGCGCACCGCCGGGCCCTTCCGGCCGTGCTGTGCGAGTACGGGCACGCCATGGGCACCGGCCCCGGCGGCTTGTCCGAGTACCAGCAGGTCATCGACGCGCACCCGCGCCTGGCCGGCGGATTCATCTGGGAGTGGATCGACCACGGGATCCTCCGGCGCACCGAACAGGACGCCCCCCACTCGTTCTACGCCTACGGCGGCGACTTCGGCGAGGAGGTCCACGACGGCAATTTCGTCGCCGACGGGCTGCTCTTCCCCGACCGCACGCCGTCGCCGGGCCTGGTCGAGTACAAGAAGGTCATCGAACCGGTCCGGATCCACATCGACCCGGTGACTCGGCAGGTCAGCGTGCACAACCTGTACCACGTCCGCGACAGCGGCTACCTGGACTTCCAGTGGACCATCGAGGACGGCGGCGAGCCGGCCGGCTCCGGCGGCCTGACCGTGCCCGCGACCGCACCGGGCGCGACGACAGTCGTCGAATGGCCCGCCGACCTCGCCGCCGCCTTCGATTCGGTGCGCAAGAACGGCTCTGGCAACGAGGTGTGGCTGACCGTGACCGCGGTGCTCGCCGCCGACGAGACCTGGGCCCGGGCCGGCCACGAGATCGCCTGGGCCCAGGGGCTGGTCGTGGCTCCCGCCGCCTCGCCCGTCTCCTCCACGCCGGCGCCGGCGATCGCCCACGACGGGTACATCACACTGGGCCCCGCGCGGTTCGACGCCCGCAGCGGGGTGCTGATCCGGCTCGGCGACCTAGAGCTCGACGGGCCCAGGCTGGACATCTGGCGTGCCCCGATCGACAACGACCTGCTCAACGCCTTCGGCGAGCCGCAGATCACCGCCTGGCTCGCCGCCGGACTGAACCGGATGCGCCATGAGGTCTTGAGCGTCGAGCCCGACGCACAAGGACTCACGGTCACCGCCCGGCTCGCCGCCGTCGGGTCCTCCTCCGGGCTCGGCATGGTCTACCGCTGGACGGCCTGCGACGGACCGGACGCAGGCCAGGCCCGGCTCCGGCTGGAATGCGCCGTCACCCCTGACGGCGCATGGTCGGTGCCGCTGCCCCGGCTGGGGATCGCGATGTCGCTGCCCGGCACCGACGCCGAGGTCGAGTGGTTCGGCCTCGGTCCCGGCGAGGCGTACCGCGACTCCCGTACCGCGGCTCGCGTCGGCCGCTACCGGTCGACTGTCTCGGCGATGCAGACCCCCTATGTCCGCCCGCAGGAGAACGGCAACCGCCACCAAGTCCGCCGCATCCGGATCACGACCCCGGACGGCACCACCCTGCTCATCACGGGCGACCCGGTCATCGACCTGACCGTGCGTCCTTGGAGCACCGCAGTCCTGGCTGCCGCGGCCCACCAGCACGACCTGGTCGGCGACGGCAGACTCCATCTGTACCTCGACCACGCGCACCACGGCCTCGGCAGCGCGGCCTGCGGCCCGGGCCCGTCGGCATCGGACGTCCTTGCCGCGGTCCCGACGGTGTTCGGCGTGGAGTTCAGCACCGGCCGGTGGGCGGGCCTGGCCGCCCGCCCACCGACAGTCCAGTAAGTCAGTCCCCCGTCACGAAGGGTTTCCCTCTCATGGACAGCACCACCATACGCACCCGCAGACTCCTGGCGCTCGCCACCGCGGCGGTCATGGCATTCGGCGTCGGCGCGTGCAGCAGTGACAAGAACACCCCCGCCGCGGAATCGGGCCAGAGCGGGCCGGTGAAGATGGAGTTCTGGGGCTGGGCCCCCTACGAGAAGATCGTCGACCAGTGGAACGCCGCCCACCCGAACATCAAGGTCACCTTCAAGAAGATTCCGTCGGGCGGCAAGGGCGGCTACACCCAGATCACCAACGCGATCACCGCCGGCCAGGGCCCGTGCCTGGCCCAGATCGAGTACCAAGCCATCCCGTCGATGCTCGTGAAGAACACGGTCATGGACATCACGAAGGACGCGAGCGCCGACATGGCCAAGTACGTCCCGTCGGCCGTCTCCGCCTCCAGCATCGGCGGCAAGATCTACGGCGTCCCGGTGGACGTCGGCCCGATGGTCCTCTTCTACCGCAAGGACCTGTTCGCCAAGTACGGCATCACCAAGCCGCCGGCCACCTGGGCCGAGTACAAGGCCGACGCCGAGAAGGTCGCCGCCGCCGATCCGAGCGTGAAGTTCGGCAACGCGCCCAGCGAGGGCAACGATCTGGCGGCCTACACCCTGCAGACCGGCCAGTCCTGGTACTCGACCAGCGGAGACAGCTGGACCGTCAGCATCGACAACCCCGGCACCCGCAAGGTCGCCTCCTTCTGGCAGGACCTGAAGGACAAGGGTCTGGTGACGAAGACCGGCAACGCCTGGGACCCGCAGTTCAACAAGGCCGCCACAGCCGGCAAGGTGCTGACGTTCGTCAACGCGTCCTGGGCCGCCGGCGGCCTGAAGTCGGACCTGAAGGACCAGTCCGGCAAGTGGGCGGTCGCCCCGATGCCGACCTGGGAGGCCGGCGACGGCAAGAGCTCCAGCAACGGCGGCTCGGCCACCTCGGTGATGACCGGGTGCAAGACGCCCCGCGAAGCCGTGCAGTTCGCCGAGTTCCTGGCCAGCGACCCGCAGGCCGTGAAGGCGGGCATCACCGAAGGGCTGTACCCGGCGTCGAAGGCCGGACAGGACGACCCGTCGCTGAAGGCGGGTGACCCGTACTTCGGCGGCCAGAAGGCCGGCGAGGTGTACAAGGCCTCCGCCGCGCAGGTGCCCAGCACCTGGACCAACGGCCCGACCTATCAGCAGGTCGAGTCGGACTTCACCGGCGCCATAGGCTCCGGCACCTATCCGGACGCGGTCACCAAGGTCCAGGCCTCGACGGTCGCCGCGATCAAGAAGCTCGGACTGTCGGTGACCGACGGCTGAGGCAGCGGGACTCCAGCCGCCCCGAAGGGTTCCCGCGGCCGCCCGTACCCGGCGCCGCGGGGACCCGCTCCCTGACGACGAACCGCCCAGCGAGGTTTCCATGAGCAGTCCCAGCAGCGCCCGGACCGCGTCGCCGCCGCGGCCGGTGCCCGCGGTCACCCCCCACGTCTCCCCCGCCGGTCGGCCGCGGCGCACCGGCCGCCGTACCGCGTTGACCGCGTCGGGTTTCCTGGCGCCGTTCGCGGTGCTCTTCCTGACCATGATGGTCGCGCCGATCGGCTACGCGATCTACCAGAGCTTCTTCACCGTCCGCCGCGCCGGGCTGTTCGGCGGTACGCGGTCCACAGAGTTCACGGGACTGTCCAACTACGCCGCCGCCTTCGGCGACAACGACTTCATCGCGTCGATCATCCGGGTCATACTGCTGGGCTGCGTCCAGGTCCCGGTCATGCTCGGCCTGGCCCTCCTGCTCGCGCTCCTGCTGGACTCCCGCTCAGCCCGGCTGCGGAAGACCTACCGGCTCACGTTCTTCCTGCCCTACGCGCTGCCGGGTGCGATCGCCGCGGTGATGTGGTCCTTCCTCCTGGTGAAAGACCTCTCGCCGTTCACCGGACCGCTGTCCCACATCGGGATCGACGTCGACTTCCTGTCGCCGTCGTGGGTTCCGGTCTCGATCGGGAACATGATCACGTGGGGCTGGACCGGCTACAACATGCTGATCATCTACTCCGCGCTGCAGACGATCCCGGCCGAGGTGATGGAGGCCGCCGCGCTCGACGGCTGCACCGGATGGCGCCTGGCGTGGGCGGTGAAGATCCCGCTGGTGCGTCCCGCGCTGGTGCTGACCACGGTCTTCTCCATCATCGGGACGGCGCAGCTGTACACCGAGCCGGCGGTGCTGGTCGGCGCGCGCATCCCGGGCGTCGATCCGAAGTTCTCCCCGATCATGAACACGGCCCTGGGCATGGACATGGGCGACCAGAACCTCGCCGCCGCCCAGTCCGTCGTGCTCGCGTTGGTCACCCTCGTGCTCTCGTTCGGGTTTCTCAAGTACAACCAGCGCAAGGGAGCGATGGCATGAGCGTGATTCAGGCCGGCCGACCGACCCGACCGGCCCGCCGCGGCACCGACATCGCGAGCAAGGCCGTCGTCAACGGCATGCTGGGCCTGATGGCCCTGTACACGCTGATCCCGCTGTGGTGGCTGTTCGTCTCCGCGACCAAGGCCTCGGGCTACCTCTACACCGGTACGCCGCTGTGGTTCTCCCATTTCGACCTGGTCACCAACATCAGAAACGTGTTCAGCTTCGAGGGCGGCATCTTCTCCACCTGGCTCGCCAACAGCGCGCTGTACAGCCTCGTCGGCGCCACCGTCGGCACCCTGCTGTCCGCGATGGCCGGCTACGCGCTGTCCAAGTTCAGCTTCCGCGGCCGGGAAAGCGTGTTCAACGTCATCCTTGCCTCGGTTCTCATCCCGGCGCCGATGTTCGCCCTGCCGTTGTTCCTGCTCATGGCCAAGCTCGACATCACCAACTCCTACTGGTCGGTGCTGCTGCCCAGCTGTGTCAGCCCGTTCGGCGTCTACCTGTGCCGGATCTTCGCCGCGGCGTCCGTCCCGGACGAACTGCTGGAGGCCGCACGGCTCGACGGAGCAGGCGAACAGCGCACCTTCTTCCGGATCGCCCTGCCGCTGATGTCCCCGGCACTGGTGACCGTCTTCCTGTTCCAGTTCGTCGGCATCTGGAACAACTACCTGCTGCCCTCGCTCATGCTCAACACCCCCTCACTGCAGCCCGTCACGGTGGGCCTGGTGCAGTGGCGCTCGGAGTTCGTCAGCGGAGTGCCGCTGCTGCTGCCGATCACCGGAGCGTTCCTGTCGCTGATCCCCCTGCTCGTTGCCTTCATCAGCCTCCAGCGGTTCTGGCGCAAGGGCCTGACCGCAGGCTCCGTCAAGTAACGCGTTCGCTGCCCCACGCCCATCCTGAACTGCAAAGGACCACTGAATTGCCCCGGGCCCACATCAAGCTCGACAAGCAGGCCGTCATCGCTCCTGTCCGGCGCCGCACCTTCGGCTCGTTCGTCGAACACCTCGGCCGCTGCGTGTACACCGGGCTCTACGAGCCGGAACACCCGAGCGCGAACGACGACGGGTTCCGTATGGACGTCGTCGAACTGGTCAGAGAGCTGGGCACCAGGACCGTCCGCTACCCGGGCGGCAACTTCGTCTCCGGCTTCCGCTGGGAGGACTCGGTCGGCCCCCGCGACAAGCGCCCGGTGCGCCGCGACCTCGCCTGGCATTCGCTGGAGTCGAACCAGGTCGGCCTGGACGAGTTCGCCCGCTGGCTCAAGCTCACCGACTCCGAGATGATGCTCGCGTTGAACCTCGGTACGCGGGGCATCCTGCCCGCCCTGGACCTGCTCGAGTACGCCAACCACCCGTCCGGTACGGCGCTGTCGGACCTGCGTGTCGCCAACGGCACGCCGGAGCCGCACAACGTGCGCATGTGGTGCCTCGGCAACGAGATGGACGGACCCTGGCAGACCGGCTTCATGACGGCCGACGACTACGGCAAGCTCGCCGCCCGTACCGCCGGCGCGATGAAGACCGCCGACAAGGACCTCGAACTCGTGGTCTGCGGCTCCTCCGGCTCCTGGATGCCGACCTTCGGCGACTGGGAGCGCACGGTGCTCGAGCACACCTACGACCACGTCGACTACGTCTCCTGCCACGCCTACTACCAGGAGCTCGACGGCGACCTCGGCTCCTTCCTCGCCTCGGCGACCGACATGGACTACTTCATCGACACCGTCGTCGCGACCGCCGACCACGTGGGCTACAAGAAACGCTCCAACAAGAAGATCAACATCTCGTTCGACGAGTGGAACGTCTGGTACCAAAAGGAGCACCAGGAGTCCGACGAGGTCAACGACGAGTGGCGGCACGCCCCCCGGCAGCTGGAGGACCTCTACTCGGTGGCGGACGCCGTCGTCGTCGGCAACCTGCTGATGACGCTGCTCAAGCACAGCGACCGTGTCACCTCGGCCTCGCTCGCGCAACTGGTCAACGTGATCGCGCCGATCATGACCGAGCCCGGCGGCCCTGCCTGGCGGCAGACGACCTTCTACCCGTTCTCGATCACCAGCCGGCTTGCCGCCGGTGAGGTGATCCGCCCCGTTGTCGAGGCGCCGACCTACACGACGGCACGCCATGGCGAGGCGTCTGTCGTCGACGCCGTCGCGACCGTCGACGAGGACCGGGCCGCGGTCTTCCTCGTCAACCGCGGGCTTTCGCAGGCCACTCAGGTCACGGTCGATGTGCGCAGCCTTGGCTCCTCGCGGATTCTGGAGGCGGTCACACTCGCCGACCCGGATGCGTATGCGAAGAACACACTCACCGAGCAGAACCGCGTGACCCCGCACGCGAACCCGAGCGCGATCCTGTCCGACGGGCTGCTCAGCATCGAGCTGCCGCCGGTGTCGTGGACCGCAATTGCGCTGGGCTGAGTGACTGTCACCGCCGCCAGCATGCAAGACCGCGACGGCGCTCACCGACTGCTGGCGCTGCTGCGCGAACGGTTCTCCACGATCAGTCTCGTCTGGGCCGATGGCGGCTACGCCGGACGTCTGGTGGCCTGAGCCAAGACCGTTCTGCGGCTGACCGTGACAATCGTCAAACGTACCGACAAAACTGCCGGTTTAGTTGTCCTGCCCCGCAGGTGGGTCGTCGAGACGTGTCAAGCGCAGTGCACTCATGACGGTGGATCGGCTGGGGGTCCCTCGGCGTCGCTCCAGAGGCGGCGGCTGTACCAGCCGGGCGGACGAGTCCGCCGTTCGCGTAGTTCGGCGAGTTTGTGCTGGTCAACGTGGGCGATGAGCCGGTGCGGCCAGCAGCTCTCGCGGCGCACGTCGAGGTGGTCGTGCGGCGTGGAACCACGGTCGCCTACCTGACTTGGCAGGGCCCTGCGGACAAGGATCTGGCGGCGGCAGTGCGCGAAGGTCGCGAGGCCGTCGCTCGCGCCCTCGACCTCCTGTCCTGACCCTGTGACGAAGCGCGGGATCCGCGAAGGTAGGCTTCGGCGCTGGCGCGAGGAATCATGACCGCACAGACCACCTTCGATGAGACAACATCAGATGGACCAGATTCGGTGGGACCCTCGGGCACTCTCTAGTCTCACTCAACCTGGACCACCGCAGGCCATGAGCGGAACCTTGGACCACATTCACCGAGACAGGACAGCGGCTCATCGCACGGTTCTTGACGGCACGCTGCGAGGGGGAACCGGATCGTCGGCCGGTTCGGTGACGACGTCGACCCCGGCCGGCACCTCTCCCACCCGGCCCAATGCAGGGCAGCGCCCCCCGTGCGCCGGGGGAAGCGCACCTTCTGTCCGAAGTCGAGGGAACCGAGGACGGGTGTAGGGCGGCGTCAGCCCAGGAGGGCGTAGACCGTGGAGGCATGGGCCGCTATGTCGCCGCTTGCCTCGTCGGTGAGGGTGACGCCGGTGAAAGCCATCCGGCGGCCCAGTTTCGTGACGACGGCTTCGATCAGGACGTCGCTGCCTATCACCGCCCGCTGGAACGTCGTGGACTGCTGCACCGTGGTCATCGGCCCGTACGCGCCCCGCGCCGCCGATATGGCGATGACTGTGGCCGTGTCTGCGGCCGCCATCATTGCCTGGCCAGACAGCGCGCCTCCTTCCCTGGCCAGGGTATCGGACCAGGGCATCCGGAGGACGGCACGGTCATCTTCCACTGCCTCCACGGACAGTCCGAGCCGTAAAACCCAGGGGGCGAAGTTGGCGCTGAGGATCTTGTCCGCTTCTTCTGTGGTCATCGTCACGCGCTCATTATGTAGGCCCTCCACTCGGGTCCGTGCGATCAGCCCCGCTTCCAGTGGAGGAAAGTCAGGGGCTCTGTGCGTCTCGGCGTAGCTGGCCACAACGACGCTCGCGCAGCCAAGCCGCCCACCATTACAGGTCCCATCACCCATTGACTCCTACCGTCACGATTGCATCCGACAACGCTCATTGCCACGCATGATTCAGGTCCGCTTCGGGATTTCGGAGGAATCCGGTGTGACTTGCGGCTCGACAAGTTAGTCCGGACGGGGGGCTCATGGTCGTCCGGACTGACTTGTCGCTTTCTGCTGTCCGTTCCCAGATGATCTGTTCCAGACTCCTGGCCCTCGCTCACAACGCGATGGGGCGATACCTGAGGGCGGCTTCAACAATCTCCTCAGCTGTGGCGTCCTGTAATTCTTCCGGCGGCCAGAAGATCAGATCACTGACGCGTGGATGGAGCACATTGGCCTCGAGCAGGCGTAGGTAGTAGTCGGAGTCCGGGTTTGCCTCCATGATTCTGCGGACAATTTCGGCGAGTTCTTCCCGGGTGATGTCCGATACCTTGGGCCGCTCCGGACGGGCGGCATCCCGGGCGAGTTCCTCCAGATCCTGTGTCAGTGGAAATGAGGAGGTCCACGCTGGCGGACAGGAGAGCTGACACAGTGGCGGACAGCAGAAATCCCCAGCGATCAGGGCTCTTGCGAGAGCCTGAGCGGAGCGGTCCTGTGACGGCTTCACATCCCCGGTTGTGGAGCCCTCCTGCGAACGTCGCCGCCGGGGGTGAAACGGCGGGATAAGAGGCGGTGATGAGACCGCGTTGGTGGGCTAACCGGCGCTCGTCCTGGAGCTCTCCGGCGGCGCGATGATCTGCTGGGCGGTGTCGCTGACGCGTGTCAGCAAGCGTTTGAGTTCGGACTTCTCCTGGCTGCTCAGCTCGGCGGCCAGGTTGGTGTCCAGGGTGGCCACGTGGGTGTCGGCGCGGTCGAACAGCTCGCGTCCGGCGGCGGTGAGCCGAACCTCGATCAGGGTGCCGTGCATCGGGTGCGGGCGGCGTTCGACCAGGCCACGTTTCTCCAGCCGTCCCAGGGTGCTGTTCATGGTCTGGGGGGTGACGGCGCACTTGCGGGCCAGTTCGGCGGCGGTGATGCCGTCGTGGTCGGACAGGATCGCCATCGCGCTCTGCTGCGCCGGGGTGATCCCGTGGTCGCGCAGCACGTGTTCCTTGGCCGCCTGGGTGGTCTGCTCGGCGCGCTTGATGTAGCCCAGCAGCCGTTCGGAGTAGTGCATACCCGCAAACCTATCAGCCGTCGAACAGCAGCCAATTTGCGAAAACTCATCAGCATGCTGTTAGCTATCAGCCATCGAACAGCAGCGAGTGTCGCAAGGAGGACACCGTGCCCCACACGCCATCACCGCGCCCGCCCACCAGCGGGCCCCACCCCTCACCGGCCGACCGGCGGCGTTGGCTGGTGCTGTCGGTCGGGATGCTGGCCATGACCGCCGGATGCGCCTTCCAGTTCGGCCTGGCCTACCTGATCCCGACCCTGCGCGCCCAGGGCCTGTCGCTGGCCGAGGCCGGACTGCTGGCCGCCGCCCCGACCGCCGGGCTGCTGAGGCGAGTTTGCGGTGATCGGGGGTCCACACGCCCACCAGGCTCTCCTCTCCCGGCGGACCGCCGGGAAGCCGAGGGCGTCCAGTGCGTCGATCAGCGCCAGCTCGACACGGCGGATCAGTCCACGGGGACCGAGCTCGCGCACGTTGAGCACGAGGTAGCCGATGAGTTGGCCGGGACCGTGGTAGGTGGCATGTCCGCCGCGGTTGGTCTGCACCAGGGCGATGTGCTAGGCCGCGTCGGGCAGTTGGCCGCTCGGCGTCCGGGCGGTGTAGGGGATCATCGCAGGGTGCGTGAGCAGGAAGAGCCGGTTGGCGGCGAGGCCCTGTTTGCGCTCCTCAACCCAGCGTCCGCCTGCGCCGCAGCGTAGGGTACTTCTCCCAGGTCGACACGCTGCAACCGCCAGTGTGCAGGTTGGTTCTCCACAGATCCCGGCAACTTCACCGCTCGTCTCCTCGCTCATGACCGCAGTTCGACTGCTCGGCGGCTCAGACAGCCGCCAGCTTCTGGATGCGCGGATGGTTCTCCAGCGCCCACCGCACGGTCTTCGGCGGGCGCCCGAGCAGGGTTTCCAGCTGGTCGGTGACGCCGCGGTACCCCCCGCCGGCAACCAGCCGGGTCAGGGTCTTCAGGTGCTCCGCGATGTGCGGATACTGGGCCATGGCGCTGTCGATATAGGTCTCGTTCCAGGTTTCGACATCGTCGGGAACATAAGCGATCTTGCGTCCCAGCACGGCTCCGAAGTCCTCAGCGAACCCGTGCCCGTCCCTCAGCTCCGGACCGGTGAGCTCGTAGGACTTCGAAATGTGCGGCGCCGGGTCGGCCAGGATCTTCGCGCACACCTCCGCCACGTCGTAACCCGCGATGGGCGCGAACCGCTGGGTGCCGAAGGGCAGGCGCAGTTCCCCGTCGGCCAGCGACTCCAGTGCTAGCCAGGTCAGGATCGGGTTCTCGACGAAGAAAGCGGCCCGCACGTTGACAGTCGGGAGGCCGGACCACTCCAGCACCCGCTCGGCGACCCAATGGGCCCGCTGCTGCGGCGACCAGTCCGCGACGAGCCCGCCGAGCCACGAACGCCGTTCTTCCACCGGTGCGATCATCTTCTCGAACGTCATGAACGACTGCTCGTACTCGGAGATGTTGACGACGACCTCGATGCCGCCCTGGGCCCGCACCGCCGCGGCCATCAGGCTGACGGCGTCGGTGTAGTACGGCGACAGGCTCATGCTGAAGTAGATGCGCCGGCAGCCTTTCAGCGCGGCGGTCACATCGGCGACGTTGAGCAGGTCACCGACGAAGACCTCGGCACCGGACTGGCGGAGCGAGTGCGCGCGTTCGTCGTCCTGCCGCACGAACGTGCGCACTGGGTGCCCTTGGTCGAGCAGCATCTCGGCCGTCGTTCTGCTCACACCGCCGATTTCGCCGGCGGCTCCGGTGATCAGGATGGGATTGCGTTCTGGCATCGATGTGTCCTCTGTCTGGTTGCGGTGGGTCGGCTGTTCAGCAGGCCCAGGATGTGGTGGTCTCGGGGTGCAAGGAGTGCCCTGCACGGGGTACGACGGTCCGCTGGAAGCCGTTCGTCAACGCATGGCGTGCGTGCCGTCGCTCAGCGCGGCAGGAGCCTGCGTAGTGTCATCGGGGCGTCGAGCCGTCGACGCGGGTGAGGAAGTCGAGGAGTGCGGCGTTGACCTCGGCGGGACGCTCCTGCTGTGTCCAATGCCCGCAGCCCGGCAGCACCACCGGGCCGTGCAGTTGAGGCGCGACAGCGCTCAGCGGGTTGCCCGGCGTGCCCTGGCCGCGCAAAAGCTCGCTCAGCGAGCTGCCCCCGTCCGGGCCACGCAATGAGGTGACCATGTCACGGTCTCCCACCACGTACAGCGCGGGGACGTCGATCCCGCGCCCCCGGAAAGGCGCGAGCAGTTCGTTGTTGCGTTCGATGTTGCGGTACCAGTTGAAGGCGCCAGTGAAGGCCTGCTCGCCGTGCAGGGCGAAGTCCTCGGCGTAGGCCTGGACGTCCTCCTCCGTCAGCCAGGCCGGGAGAGCGGGCGACTGCGGCATGGCGTCCAGGAGGCCCAGCCCGTCGGGTATGACCAACGGGCGGGGCTGGCTGCCGAGCGGGTTGTCACCTGAGGCGCCGACCAGGAGGCGGCGGAAGGAGTCCGGGATGTCCTTGGCGAACTCCGCGTCGGCGACTCCCGGCTGCTGGAAGTAGACCTGGTAGAAGCCCTCGCCGTACTGGGTGCGGGTGATCGAGGGCGGGACCATCCCGCCGGGCAGGATCGGCGGAATGCTGAGCCCAGCCACGGCGCGGACCTTGTCCGGGCGCAGCATCGCCGCGGTCCAGGCAACGGGTGCGCCCCAGTCGTGCCCCACAAGGACCGCCTGCTCCTCCCCCAGCTCCTCGATCAGGGCGATCACGTCGCCGACGAGGTGGAGCAGGGTGTAGGACGTGACGTCCGGCGGCTGCTCACTGCGGGCGTAGCCACGCTGGTCAGGGGCGACGACGCGGTATCCGGCCGCCGCCAGCGGCCCGAACTGGTGACGCCAGGAGTACCAGCTCTCCGGCCAGCCGTGCAGCAGCAGGACCAGCGGTCCCTGCCCCTGCTCGGCGATGTGCAGCCTGACCCCGTTCACGTCGACGAAGCGGTGGGTGAGCGGACTTTCCACAAGGATCTCCTTGAGATCGGTGAGTGCGTGCTACTTCTTCAGCTGGGCGTACATGGCTTCCAGGTCAGCGGACAGCTGCGACTTGACCCAGCGCGTGGTGTCGTCGGCCAGCACCTCGTGTGTCCCCGCCTCGATGCCGTCGAGCGCGGCCACGGCGACATCGCGGGGGTCGGCCTTGGGTGCGTCGAGACCCGCTGTCATATCGGTGTCCACGTAGGCCACGTGGAGCCCGGTCACCACGATGCCGCGCGGCTGCAACTGCAGGCGCAGAGAGTTGGTCTGCGACCACAGGGCGGCCTTGGAGGCGCTGTAGGGCGTGCCGTCGGCCAGCCAGGACAGGGCGGAGTGGACGTTGAGGAGGTGCCCCCCGCCGTTGCGCTCGATGATCGGCGCGAAAGCCCGGGTGACCAGCAGCGGCCCGTAGAAGTTGGTCTCCAGATCCCGGCGCACGTCCTCCATCGGGGAGTCGAGGTACGAAGCGCGAACCGAGGCGCCGGCGTTGTTGATCAGGATGGTGACGTCCTGGGCCTGGTCGGCGGCGGCCGCCACGGATGCCGGGTCGGTGACCTCGAGCGCCAGCGGGACGGCATCGGGATGCGTCACAGAACGTGGGTCACGGGCCGTGGCGTACACCTTGCCGGCGCCGCGCGCGTAGAGCTCCTCGACCAGCACCTTGCCGATACCCCGGCCGCCTCCGGTGACCAAGACGTTGGCGCCCTTGATTGCTGTCATGACATGCCTCCACATGAGAAACCGATCGGTTTCCTTCACTGTAAACCGATCGGTTTCTTCATGCAAATGGGCTGCGTCAAACCATCACCATGTGAGGTTCAAACCTGGACCAAGGAGGTCAGCCGAGCGAGGAGGCGCTCATCAAGTGGATGCGTGAGCACACCGCGGCAACCGGCCATTCGTGGTTCCGGCGGACTCGGCGGGACTCCGTCCGGGTGAAGCCGACGGCGTGACAGTGACCACAGCATGCGAGCAACAGCTCCGGCAACAGAGCAGCTGCGCGCGGGCCTCGTGCCGGTGCTGCATGCCGACCGGCCGGAGGCGGTCAAGGCCGTGGCCGAGCCTGTGCCGGATGCGCGATGGGTCGTGTCTACCTATGGTGTCCTCGCGAGATCGCGGCCGCGCGCATCGGAAGCCCGCGCCGACCTGGCGTCGTCCGGCCGGGGCGACTGGGCCGGGGCGACTGGGCCGCGCGGCGTCGTGGCCGCCGACCGACCGACGCCGCCACGACTGCGGCGCGGTGCTCCACCCACGGACGGCCTGCGACACCTGAAGCAAGCCACTCCACTCCGGTATCGGTTTTCGAGGGATGCGCGCCGTGGCGGTCGGTCAGCGGCGTGACGGCGACCATCACCGCAGCGTAGGCAGCGAACAGGGCGCCGCCGGCCGCGGGGCCCGCCGCGGCCACGGAGGGAAGCAGCAGGATGGGCACCGCGAGCCCGTACACCAGCATGTCGGTGAACAGGGGGCGCGCGCCATGGTCAAGGAACGAGGGCTTCTGGGGAGGTCACCATTCCTCCTCATCCTGCATCAGGCCGGCCACGACAGCGCGGGCGATGCTCGCGGAGGCTTCGGGCGTGGGCAGGTCCTGAGGAGCGGTGGCGGCGGTGGCGGTCACGCCGCGCAGGAAGGCCATCACGGCGAACAGGACGTCTGGCGGCCGCAACCCCGCCCGTACGCCGGCACCGGACTCAAACAGCGGGATGATCAGGGCCGCCCACTCGTCGGTCTCCCGCGTTTTCTCCCGCATCCCCTCGCCGACGTCGACGGCCTGGGGGGCGACGAGTACCGAGACAACCGCAAGCGCCCGGAAGGATTCGTCCTGCGAAAGCAGGCACAGGTAGAGGGAGAGGAACCCGGCCAGCCGCTGAACGGGAGGCCGGTCCATGCAGCTCAGTTCGCTCAGCGCAGGTGCGGCGTGGCGGCGCCACCCGGCGGAGATCGCCTCCTCCAGCAGCCGGGTCTTGTCCCGGAAGTGGTGGTGCACGGCGCCGCGCGTGACGCCCGCGCGGGCGCCGATGGCCTCGTAGGTGGCCTCTTTCCAGCCCATGCCGGCGAACACCAGGATGGCGGCTTCCACCACCCGGGCACGCGTGGCCGCCGCCTCTTCAGCAGTGCGTTTCATAGATACATCGCGCGGCTTCCGGCGACACCTGAAGAAGGGCCGCTGCGCCCCCTACGCCATCGACACCTAGCTGTACTGATCGGGAAGGTTAGTGAATCGGGTTAGGGGCGCTTGGCCCCGGCACCCCGTGTGGGGCCGATGCTGGTTGTAGTAGTGCAGCCAAGATTCGAGTGCGTCGCGGCGTTCGGATTCTGACTGGTAGCAGCGGGCGTAGGCCCACCCATCGGCCATGGTCCTGTGGAATCGCTCCACTTTTCCATTCGTCTGCGGACGGTATGGGCGAGTGCGCTTCGGGCGAATTGCAAGCACCTCGCATGTCTCGCGCCATAGGCGGCTGCGGTATGCACCACCGTTGTCCGAGAGCACGCGCTGGATGATGACACCTCGCTCGGCGAACCAACTGGCGGCTCTGCGCAGAACTGCGACGGCGGTGACAGCCGTCTCGTCGTCGTGAACCTCGCTGTACGCAACTCGGGAGTGGTCATCGAGGACGGTGTGTACGTACGCGTAGCCCATCTTCGGGTCATGCCACTTGTTCTTCGGCTTGTCGGGTGTGGCTAAGCGGTTCTTCTCGCCCTGACGGCGGCCGACGTAGCGCCAGCCGCCTCCGTTCGGGATGTTCCCAAGCTTCTTCACATCGACATGCACCAGAGATCCGGGGTGCGGGTGTTCGTACCGACGGATTGGCTCACCGGTCGCGCGATCTACATGCGACAGATGATTGAGTCGTGCCTCGGTGAGGATTCGGTGCACGGTCGAGGGTGCGATGCCGAGCCGTGCGGCGAGTTGGACCGGCCCCTCTCGCAGGCGCATCCTTAGACTCACGCACCGCTTGACGACCGGCAGGGGTGTCTTGTGTGGCGAAGTCTTCGGGCGGGAAGAGCGGTCTTGCATGGACTCGCCCGCGAGGTAGCGGTCGAGCCAGCGCTTCACGGTCGGCCAGGCGGAGCAATAGTCAAGACCTGTGGATCATGAGTTCCTAGGCGGCTGTGGGGACGGGTGATTCTGTCGGGCATTCGACGAGTTTGCCGTCGATGAAGGTGGCGCCGGCGCGGACCAGGGCGACCAGGTGGGCGCCGTTGACCGCACGCCAGCGGGACTGGGCGGACTCGATCAGCTTGAAGGCCATGGCCAGGCCGGCTGCGCGGGAGCCGGGACCCTTGGTGACCTTGGTGCGGTGCCGGACAGTGGCGAAGGTCGGCT